>CAJPPF010000052.1 GCA_905372445.1 uncultured Prevotella sp.
GAATTACAGGAAAAGTGAAATGTAAGGATAAAAAGTCATGCCGGCAATCCAAAAAGACGAAAAAAGATTTTGTAGTCTCCACTATTTGATTTATCTTTGCAAACATTCTGCGTATATGTGCGCACGCATATAATATATAATGTCTAAATACTACAAACTACATCAATAAGTAAATTATATAAATTCAATAATAATATCAATTATGCAAATGAAGCTAAAATTTCTTATGCTGTCTTTGTGTGCCACTCCTTTTATGATGGCACAGACCACAGACACAGCAACGCAGGAATTGAGGGCGGCTTCGGGAGCTGACGACAGCCAGTTTACCTTTACAGAGAGCCAGCTGGGCGAAGATGAGGATATGTCGCAGAATGTGACAATCATCTCTTCAAACGGTGATCTCTTTGCCAATCAGGTGGGCTATGGCTTTTCGGCAGTGAGATTCCGTTATCGCGCCTTCAATCAAAAGTACAACGATGTCTACATCAACGGTATGCAGATGAACGACATGGAGACCGGTCAGTTCCGTTTTTCTCTTGTCGGCGGTCTGAACAACCAGACCCGTTCAGCTGAGTCGGTATTGCCTTTCGAGAGTAATAACTTCTCGCTTGCCGGTATGGGTGGAGCCAACAACTACAACTTCCGTGCAGGAAGTATGGCGGCAGGAAGCCGTGCATCGCTGCTGCTTACCAACCGTAACTACAACGTTCGCGGAATGTATACCTATTCATCTGGATTCAATGCAAAAGGCTGGGCATGGACTGCAAACCTGACCTACCGCGGAGCAACATACGGAATGCAGAACATCAATCCTTTCTACAAGGGAACGTTCTACAACGCATTGAGTTACTTTTTTGGTGTAGAGAAGATTATCAACGACAAGCACAGTGTGTCATTCTCAACATGGGGCAACCCTACAGAGCGTGCTTCTCAAGGTGCCAGCACCGACGAGATGTACTGGATAGCAAACTCTCATTACTACAATCCTTACTGGGGATATCAGAACGGTAAGGTACGTGCTTCACGCATTGTCAATGACTTTGCTCCTTCAGCAGTCTTCACATGGGACTACAAAATCAATGATATCACAAAACTTACAACGACAGTAGGCGGACGTTACTCGATGTATAAGAACACATCGCTCGACTATAACAATTCCGACAACCCAAGTCCAGACTATTGGAAAAACATGCCGTCGGCATACTACAATGTATGGAACCAGAGCACTCCGCGCAACAATGACTATACGCCACAGGCATGGGAACAGGCATATAACTATCTTGCAGCTGACGAGTCACATCGTCAGATCAACTGGGACCGCTTGTATGCAGCTAACAAGGGAAGCAACGCACAGGGTACAGATGCGATGTACTTCATCAAAGCAAAGCACAACAACCAGCTCACGCTTCAGCTTAACTCTGTGCTGAATACAGAACTTGATCCTTTCAAACACTTTTCTATCGGTCTTGGACTTGGTGCAAACCGTGGACGTCACTTTATGTCAATCGACGATCTGCTTGGCGGTAAGAACTTCCATAACATCAACACTTTCGCAGTTTCTTCATACGGAGAGAGATCTGACATGGTACAGTACGACCTCAACAAACCAAGCTACATAGGTGATGCCGGCTCTAATCTCAAGGAAGGCGACAAATATCGTTATGACTACTTCCTCAATATCCGCAAGGCTACTCTCTGGACAGCTTATACGGCAAATGCGCGTCGCATACATTTCCTTTTCGGTGCAAAGGTCAACTACACCGATATGCAGCGAGAAGGCATGATGCGTAATGGTATGGCAGCAAACAACTCTTTCGGTAAGTCGGGCACAGCTCACTTCCTCGACGGTGGTGCAAAGACATCCATGTCGGTGAATCTCGGTGGTGGTCATGCATTCTCACTTGGTGTCGGCATGGAGACACGTGCTCCTCAGGCATCAACAGCATTTGCCGCACCAGAGATAAACAATGACTTTGTGAAAGATCTGCATCTTGAGCAGGTGTTCTCAAGCGCCTTTGGCTACCAGCTACGTTCTTCATGGCTTAATCTTAATGTCAATGCCTACTACAGCTATATGAAGCATGTCACAGAGTGGCAGAACTATTACTTCGACGACAACAACTCATTCACATACGTAAGCCTCACAGACATACAGAAGGCAAACTATGGAGTCGAGCTTGGCGCAAAGGTAAAGCTCACCGGAACTCTTGACATAAAGGCATACGGTACTATCAGCGATGCAAAATACCTGAACAATGCTCATGCACGTTATATGGTTTCAAAGCGTGCAGAGTATATAGATACAAAGGTTTACAGCAAGGGTATGCGTGAAAGCGGCACTCCGCTCACGGCAGCAAGTCTCGGTTTGAGCTACCACAACCGTGGGTGGTTCATCGACATTGCAGGAAAGTATTACGACCGCATATACCTCTCATGGTCACCAAGTATGCGCTACGAGAGCGTAATAGCACGCCGACAGTCAGCAGGCGACGTTCTGTTCGACAACAATGGCGCACTGCTTCCTGATGCGTTTGCACAGGCAGAAGGCAAAGGCGGCTTCATGCTTGATGGTTCTATCGGACGAAGCATCTACCTGAAAAAAGGATCACTATCGATAAACCTTTCTATAAACAATATTCTCAACAATACCAATATCGTCACAGGCGGTTACGAGCAGAGTCGTACAGACTACACAAAGAATAACCAAGGTGGTTACGACAAGCGCGTCTACTACTTTTCTAAGAATCCAAAGAAGTACTATGCTCTCGGCACTAACGGTATGTTGAACATAACATGGAGATTCTAACTATGAAGAAGATTCAATATATATTGCTCGCAATGTTGACTATCGTGTCAGCATCGTGTATGGACGGCGGTTATGGCGAAGATACGGCAACAGCTAAGGATGCGTTCGGTAACAACAACATCACTGAAACTAATGTTGTCACTATCAAGGAACTGTGCCAGATGGAGAAGTACAAGACCGTCATGACCCAGTATCGTGACTATAAACTCGTGGACGATGATATTAAGTTAAGACTACGTGTAACAGGCAACGACCTGGGAGGCAACATCTACAATAAGGTTGCGCTTCAAGACAAGAACGGTGATGCCATCCTCGTTTGTGTTTATTCCGGTGGTATGCATTCTTACCTCCCTGTCGGTCAGGAGATAATCATCGATCTCAAGGGACTCTATATAGGTACTTATGGCTATCAGCACCAGATCGGTGTTCCTTACACAACGGCATCGGGCAACACTTACCCAGGTCGTATGGCTAACTACCTATGGCAACAGCATTTCAAGCTCGTTGAAACAACGATCGACAATTCTGCCATTGAGCCTATAGAATTTACGAAAGCACAACTCAACGACATTGACAACAATGCCGGCAAGCTCATGACACTAAAAGGTGTGGAGTTGCAGGATGCTGACGGCAGTGCAGTGTGGGCGCCTTCAGGAAACACCGTGGCAGAAGACGAACTTAACACCGACTTCTCTATTGAGCGCATAGTAAAAGGCTATGCAAAAAACAAGCTCATCATTTATACTTCAACCAGTGCGAAGTTCGCACACGAGGTAATGCCAAAAGGCAAGGTAAATATCACAGGTATCTTCACACGTTACAATAAAGTCTATCAGGTGCAGATGAGAACACTTGACGATATAAAGCCTGCAGAATAAATTCAATTCTTATATTCACAGATTATTTCAACAAAGATCAAATCACAATGAAAAAGATTCTATATTCGATGGTAGCACTCGTTGTTGCTGCCTTCACAATGACAAGTTGCGAGGATGTCCCAATGCCTTATGACCGTCCAGGAACAGGTGGCAACGGTGGCGGTGAGACTATTGTTGTTGAGCCTGCAGGTACAGGAACAGCAACAGATCCTTTTAATGTATCAGGAGCCATAGCTTATACACAATCGCTCGGAGCAGATGTAACATCTGACAAAGAGATTTATATAAAGGGAGTTGTTCTTGAGAACAGCACAACAGAAGCAACCATAAAGAGTTATGGTAACATGACCTTCACAATAGTTGATGCCGGTACAAAGAAGCCTGTTTTCACTGCATTCCAAGTTTATGGTCCCGGCAAGAAGAAGTTCACTGCCGTCAGTGACATTAAGCCAGGTCAGGAAGTTGTTGTCTGCGGTAAGGTCATCAACTTCAGAGGTAAGACGCCTGAGACTGTCGGCAAGGGTGCATCTTATGTAGTAAGTATCAATGGCGAAGGAGGCTCTTCTGGAGGTGAGACTACTCCAGGCGATGCTAAAGGCGACGGCACACAGGCTAATCCTTACAATGTTGCAGGCATTATAGCTTTCACAAAAGCACTTGCTCCTAACAAAAACTCTGACAAGCAGGTTTACTTCACTGGTACCGTTGATTCTTTCAAGAGCGGTGAGGAGCCAGGCAATACTTATGGCAATGCAACATTCTATCTTAAGGACGAAAGCACCACAGAGAAGTTCTACTGCTTCCGTGTGATGGGACCTGACAACAAGAAGTTTACATCGGCTGACCAACTTAAGGTCGGCGACAAGGTTGTCGTATACGGTAACGTGGTGAACTACAATGGCAATACTCCAGAGACTGTTCTTGGCAAGGCTTATGTGGTAAGCATCAATGGCGGTGGCGGTTCAACTGGAGGTGGTACAACTGAACCAGCAGAAGGTATCAGTATCAACGGCACTACTGTGACACTTACTAATACGAAAGTAACAGTAGGTACAGAGACCGTGACTTGCGTTGTAAACGACCTTGGCATCGCTGACAAGGGTGCTGCAGCAGGTACATACAACCTGTCAGATGGCAGTACACTTACTGTGGCTCAGGGCGAGGGTTCGTCAGCACCAACATACTACAAGCTCAGCAAGGGTTTCCGTCTATATGCAAACAACACACTCTCTTTCCATGGCAAAAAGAAAATTGCAAAGATTGAGATTACATGCGACTCTTACAATGGCACAAACTACGTAGGCAATCCAACGGCAACCGTTACTTTCAACGGGCAGGATGCTATCTACTGCAATAAGTTGGATGGCAGCAAGGGCGGTGTTCAGCTGCGTGCTCAGAAAATGATCATTACCTACGCTGCAGAATAATTCTATCAGTATAAGCTTTGAAGATGAAATATAGATATAATATGCTCTCAAGTCTGATGGTGTCAGTAGTAATACTGTCACTGTCGGCTTGTGGCGGCGGCGATGATCCTTTCAGCAATGGTGGCGACAATGGACAAACCGGCAATAAAAATGCAAACAGTACGAAGGTATGTGCTTATGCCGACCGCCTGGAATTTCCAAAGCTCAGCAACAACGGTCACTCAATAATAATCGTTCACAAGACTGACGACATGTACGATGCGCAGGGTATTAATTTCGTCACAGAATGGGATTATCAATTAGGCTCGCAGCGTTGGTCATGTTATCAGATGCACAGAAGTAATGGAGGTTGGGAAGGCAAATGGAACCGCTATGACAACACATCCTTAAATCCTTCCTATTTGACCGATCCTGACAACAAGGAAAAACGCAAATATCCTTGGGACGCAGATCTTGATTTGCAGTACTATACCCCTATCGACAATTACTACCGTTCAGGCTATGACCACGGTCATATATGTCCGGCTGGCGACAGAAGTTATTCTTTCCTTGCCGACAAGCAGACATTCTACATGACCAATATGCAGCCTCAGCGTAATAAGTTCAATGCCGGTCATTGGGCGAAGCTCGAAGGACAGGTGCGTAATTGGGCAGGTGCTGACGGAGTGGAGAATCTTTATGTATGCAAAGGTGCTACCATTGATAAGAACGAATATATTATCGAGAAAATAAATGGTAGCCTTATTGTACCAAAATATTTCTTCTGCGCATTGTTGCTGAAGAATTCGCTGGGCTATAAGACCATTGCATTCTGGATGGAAAACGAAAATGTCAACTTGTCAAAAGAGAATCTCGGGAAGTTCGCTATCTCTGTTGATGAGCTGGAACATCGTACGGGAATAGACTTTTTCTGCAACCTTCCGGACAATATTGAAGAGGACCGCGAGGCACGCCGTGACCTTAACGCATGGGGATTGAAAGAATAATCCTTAGAAGCCTCAATAAAGAAACAATATAAATCACAGATTATGAATAAAATAATTTTGTTATCATTATCGCTGATGTCGCTGACGTCGTTTGCTCAGACAGAGCAAAAGGCAATGTTTGAAAGCAAGGCATACGACAACTGGTACATCGGTGTTAATGGTGGCGTGGCCACAAAGACCACCCACAGCAAATGGATTAAGAATGTCAATGCCAACGTCGGTGCACGTGTAGGTCGCTGGTTTACGCCAGCCTTTGGTTTGGCTTTTGAAAGCAATGCTTATTTGGGCGACAAGCCAATGCCTCATACCGGCACTATTGTGAAATATCTCAATACCGACATAGCCGCTACAATAAACCTCTTCAACTGGTGGTTTGGATATCAGGGACAGCCTCGCACCTTTGAAGTTATCGCTGTGCCGGCTGTAGGAATGGGGCATTTTTTCACAAACAAGGAATCAATCTCTCACGGACTTAATGACTTTACGGGTAAGCTTGCACTTGATTTTGCTGTCAATGTCGACAAGAAGAAGTCGCTGCAGTTCTATCTCGAGCCTGCACTCCTTTATTCTATCTATGGCAATGCTACAGGCAGCAACGAGTTCGGACTGAACGTCAACCGCAGCCACTTTCAGCTGAACGCAGGAGTAATCTATAAGTTTAAGAATTCTAACGGCTCTCATAATTTCAAGTATGCAAAGCCGACAGTCATCACCGACCAGGCAGAGATAAACCGTCTCAACAGTCGCATAGAAGAGCTCATGGCTGAAAACGAACAACTGAAAAACCGTCCTGCTCCTTCTATCGTGCCTGCTGTCAGAGAGGTTAAGGTCACAGAGATTATCGATGTAGTGGCATTCAAGCAGGGCTCAAGCTTTGTCGAGCCATTGCAATATCCAACTATCGACAAGGTGGCTCAGTATATGAAAGCCAACACCGACGTGAAGATCCATATCACCGGCTACGCTTCAACAGAAGGCAGCGCCGAATGGAATCAGAAACTCTCTGAGGCTCGCGCTGAGGCTGTCAAGCATGCTCTCATCACGAAGTACGGTATTGAATCAAGACGCCTGACTATCAGTGGCGAGGGTGCTACCGAGGGACAGTCTGACACACTCGCTCATAACCGAGTTGCTGTTTTCTCTATTGCAGAATAATATGTTTATCATAGTGAGGCGCACCGATAAAGTGCGCCTCACATTTTTTGATTCTCAAAAGAACCATTTATTATGAACCATAAGATGTTAATCAATATCATAATCTGTCTATCCATAGCAGTACCTTGTCTCTCACAGATTACAAACGGCAGTTCATCGTTCGTAATAAATGAGATACAGACTGCCGACATAGACCAATACATAGACTACTCAAACAACTACGGAGGCTGGATAGAAATATACAATCCGACTTCTTCAGCTATAACCCTCGACAATTACTACATCAGCAACGATGCCAACAACCTGCGGTTACATAAATTGCAGAATCTTGGCAATATTGCAAGACAGAAATTCTGCATAATTTACTTCGACCATAACTCTGCCGATGGTAATTTTAGCTCCACTGCTAACAAGCAGGTACGCTTCAAACTGAATGCTGATGGCGGAGCTATATATTTCTGACAGCACAGGCAAGCTTGTCACATCATTCGATTATCCTGCCTCCATATCACGTTGCTCTTATGCACGCACAACCGATGGTGGCAATACATAGTGCAGGGACGGAACGTGATGAGTCACACACATTCGCTGTTCCGACAAATACCTACAACCTTTCCCGGCTCGTGGAAGAGATGAAACAAAAAGGAATGTTACCCACAAATGCGGTCAATAGATTCCCAACCGATTTGGGTTAAAAACTATATTTTATTTTCACCCATCCTTCTGAATTGTCCTTATACATTCTGAACACACCGGCGTCGGCGTGGAAATAGTCATAGCCTGCTGTAAATTCTATCTGGTCGTTCAGCGAATATGCTGCGGAACAACGGTTGAAGATTCCTCCATTTGCAACATCTACATATGCAAACGTTGAGAGTTTCAATGTGTTGCGCAGAAGTTCTTTTGAAATTCTCATGGTCGCCAATCCTGCATTGCGGAAAACGGACAGTCCGACAAGATCTCCTGCGATATACTTATGACTGTATTGCATGCTGAGATTCCAGTCGTTTCCTGCAAACCAGTCTACTCCCAGCAGTCCGTTGAATGTATTGCGTGTCATTGGCTGATAGCCAACGTTTGCACTTTGCATTTCATTGAGGTAATATGCCATCTCTCCGCGAACGACAAACCTGCCCAAGGGCAATGAACAATCGGCTCCAAGCATAGTCATTCGATGATAAATGCCTGTTACGTTCAGTGAACGTCTGTCGGCAGAAAGTGAAGTGCTGAGCGCCGGCATTTTATTCCACGATTGTAAGGCACAAAAGGAGAAGTCAAGTCCGCTGAGATTTATGCTCGCACGTCCGCCAAATTCCATATTGCGGAGTCTGTGTGCAGGTTTTCCGCTCTCCAAGTCAATAGTATAAGGCAATTCTGCCGCGGGTAAGCACACTGCCCACGGATTACGTCTGTCAGTGGGCAGGATAAAGAATTCGGAAACAGGGATGCAGACCATCTCAAGACTCACAGACCGGAAATTCAGTTTCGCACGCAAGGCATTGACCGGTATACGTATGTCGTCATAATCCTGTGCAAGAAACTCTGAATAGTCGAACGGTGACACGCAGTCGGTTATTCGCAGTGCATCAGCCACTCCCCACACAATAATCTGCCTTCCTGCCCGCAAGTCGAAAAGTCCTTTTTCATAATCGAGATATGCCTCACGCAATTCTAATCCCGTACGCTCCTTAAGCAGGCTGTTGTAGATGGCATTAAGAGAGACAAACAGCGATGCCTCTCCTTTTTCAAGCGTCAGTTCGCCGCGTGCACGAGTTCTTGACGCCATAAAGTCAGCCATTCCCTGAGTCCGTACAGCATGATATGTGTCGAGAAATCCTTTTACTTTCAGTTGCAGTTCATTTTCTGTGGTCTCATCGTCAGAGATGTCCGTTACTGATTCTGATAAAAAATATACGCTGTCTACTGAAAGGCTGTCGGTTTGTGCCGTTATTTGTGCCGGATTGAGCGGCACAAATAACGAGCACAATAAGCATGAACGTAGCATATCACAGTCCTTTCTCTAATTTAGATACTGTAAAAAGATTGGCAGAGACCTTGACATCGAACTTCTGATTATTCATCTTGATGATCGTCTTATGTCCGGTCTGTACGTTCTCCATCTGCATTAAGTGCATTGTCCAGAAATCCTGCACTTTCTCTATATTCGAAATGCTCAAGCGCCTATGCAGTTTGTTGAGCTTGTCGTAATACTCTCCCTTTACCGCCATCAGGCAGTCCTGCCTTATCCACATGACACGGCGTGAGTAAATCTCGTCCTTGTCTTTGGGCACAGACTGCACCACCCAGCATTTATGACCATCATGCATCTCTTCTTTCAACAGCGTGTGAGTCTCTTCGTCCACACTGCGCGTGCTCATGTCGTCGTAAGTGAAGTCGCTTCCCATGAAATAGTCAGTCTTCGACGACTTACCACTGATGCGCCTTGTCTTCTTCATTGCCGGAAGGTAAAGCCACTTGTCGTCTGTCTTGCTCTCATCGTCGTAATCCCAAGTGAGAAAACCTGTTCCTTTGACATCTCCGGGATATGTGAAAAACATTATCTTCTTTGTGTCTTTGCCCACATCCATAGCCCATGATTCAAGTTTCCTTACTCGTTTGTGTCCGCTTTTCTGAATAAGCGTCATCTCAATCGTGGCATAGCGTGTGTCGCCATCTGCACGGTTCCTTACTTTCTGCATTATATCTCTGCCTGTCAGACCTGCAGCCTGTGCGTTGCAGACCATAAACAATATTGCCAGCGATAAAAAGAATTGTTTTGCTTTCATTGTCTTTCTGTTTTTATTCTGTAAATTGATTTCGTTTATTTATTCTTTTCCAAAAACATTGAGATACTTGAACAGTATTGGAGTGAGGAAGAGGTCTGCCAGCAGTGCCGACACCATACCTGCCACTGCCAAGATGCCCCAATTGCGGATTTGTATGGCGTCTGAAAAGATAAATCCGGCAAATGTCGCCGAGATAATCACCGTTGACATCACAATAGCCAGTCCTTCTGTCCTGAATGTTTTGTTGATTGCTTTTTGATAATCACCATAACGATCGTAAGCCACATGACTATGATTTATAAAGTGAATGGTGTCATCTACGGCAATACCCAAAATCATAGGGATGAGCGAAGCTGTCATCATGTCAAGCGGATAATCAAGCCATCCCATCATACCTCCTACGATAATGGCTGGAGCTATATTTGGAATCATGCCCACAATGCCCACTTTCCAATTGCCGAAAATGAGGACAAGGATGACTCCAATGACAAGTACTGACAACAGCATAGACCACATTTGCCCACGTTCCACATATTGCTGCATGACGGTGAATTGAGGCAGATTGCCAACGACGGAAACATGTGCACCGGGGAAGAGCTTTCGAGCTTCAGCTTGTATTGCTTCCATTTCCTGTTCTACCTGGTTTGAATTATAATACTTCATTTCTATTTGCAGTCTCAGCCGTTGATAGTCATAGTCCATCCAATATTCCGACTCCGTTCCACCTGCGTTCTCATACAGCAGCAGTAGCTGTGCCACCATGTCGGAATTATCCGGAATCTTGTACTCTTCCGGTGCATTTCCGTTTAATGTGCAGTTCATGTCTTTCACAATGTCGGTAATGGAGCTATGTCGTTTTGTCAATCGATAACCGTCTGCGATGTTTGCCAGATAGTCGAGTTTTTTAAGATTCTCCGGTTTCTTTGCATCATTCTCATGGGGCAGAGTGATCATAAGGTCATAGGCGTACATAGTTCCAAGTTCTGTATTGCAGAGGTCCATAAACCGCTTGACATAGGGAATCTTCTTGCCCATGGTTTTCTCTATGTCGAACGCAGGTTCTATATAGAAAAGACCTATAGCGCAAAATGCGGAGAACAAAACCGAGGAGATTATAATGGCTCGGTGTTTTCTCATGACGAAATTTCCGAATTGCTCAAAACGATTGCCTATATATCCTTCAAAACTTTTCGACATATTGGCTGACGGAGTGCCGTCCTTGCCTAACGAAAGCACAACAGGGGTGACAAACAGACAGGTGACGAGTACAGATAAAAGACACAAAGAAGTATTGATACCTATGGCTTTCATCGGAACAATCTCCATTGACAGGAACGTCATCAGGGCAGCAATTGTTGTCAATCCCGACAGTAAGACGCCCCAGCCGGTTTCACCCATAGCCTCTGTAACGGAAATCTTACGCTTTCCTGTTTCCACAAACCGGGTTTTAAAGAAATTGTAGAGATGGATGTTGTAAGCGATAGAGCAGGCAAAAGTCAGAATCACTGCAATCATGGCTGTGCTCATGTCGATATACAATCCTGTCCAGCCTATGATGCCGAATCCTATTATCAGAGCTAATACAGAAGTCACCAACGGCGATATTATACCTCGCAAAGAACGTGTGACAATGAGCATGACCACAATGGAGACGATGAATGCAAATAAGAATAAACGGCTCATCTCTTTTGTAAGGAATATGAATTTCTCATAACTCAAATAAGGCATGCCTGCAGCATTAGGTGATATATCCTTGTATTTCTCCTTGCTGATTATTTGCCCCGTCTCTTTGCCTGTCAGCATATCAGGTCCTATGTCGCTTGTCTTTTTCCACACACTGTCCTCCGGAAATGGGCGCAACTTCACCATTATCCATGTCATGGTTCCGTCTTTTGATACCATCTTTCTTGCAAGGTAAGGTTTGCAGTATGCTTTCTCTTTGATTTTGTTCAAGGAGTGCACGTCAGAAGGAATCTCGTCCGGTACAATCTGCTCGATAGTCATGCCATCCTCCGTTCCTACCGTAAACTCAAGGTCGGTAATGGATGTCACCTTATCGGCATACGACAGACTGTCTTTCAGTTCATTGCTCAATTCGCGAATCAGTTGCAGGCTATGCTGTGAGAATATGTCTTTGTTTTTGACAAGCACTGCCACATAGTAGTCATTGCCGAAGATTGATTTAAATTCATTGGTTTTAAGCAACATCGGGTCATTGCTTACGAAATATTCCTCGAAAGAGGTTCTCATTACTATCCTCTTCGTGCCAACGAACGAAAAGCCAATGAGTACGGCAAATACTCCTAAGACAACAAGGCGATGACGTAGTATGCATACCGCCAATCGTTGAAAGCCATTATTTATTTTCTCAATTTTCATAATATTTTATTGGTGTACGTTAAACAAATTACAGCGATGCATCGAGTCGCGCTCGCGGTCTTACTTTCGTTTTTCATAATAAATTCCTTTTTTTGATTAAATGATTAAAACATGTTTCTTGTTTTTCGTCCCGTCGTTTGCTGTGGCGTTTCCCGCGCCCCGGGAAAGTCTCCCACCGTTTGTTTTGACGTTTCCCGAGCCCCGGCATTTAACACACGTTATGTTTTGACGTTTTCCGAACTCCGGCATTTAACATTCGTTTTGTCTTGACGTTTTCCGAGCCTCGGCATTTAACACACGTTATGTTTTGACGTTTTCCGAACTCCGGCATTTAACATCCGTTTTGTTTTGACGTTTTCCGAACCTCGGCATTTAACATCTGTTATGTCTTGACGTTTGCCGAACCTCGGAAAGCCTCCCGTCGTTTGTCGGGACGGTGTCCTTGGGTCCGGAAAGCCTCTCGGCATTTCTATTTTCTTTGCAACTGAAGCATTCTTGCGAACTCGCCATCCTGTTTCATCAGTTCATCAGGCGCTCCCTGCTCGCAAATGCTTCCGTTCTTGAGCACCACTATCTTATCGGCATTGCATACGGTGCGCATTCTGTGAGCGATGATTATAACCGTCTTGTTACGCACCAGTTCCGATATGCCGGCTTGAATGAGAGTTTCGTTCTCGGCATCAAGACTTGCGGTAGCCTCGTCAAGCAATATGACAGGCGAATCCTTCAGTAAAGCGCGTGCAATGGATATGCGCTGTCGCTCTCCGCCCGAAAGGGTCTCGCCGTTTTCGCCGATTATGGTGTCGTAGCCTTGCGGCATTCGGCTGATGAAGTCGTCGCACTGTGCCAGTCGGGCAACGTGGCGCACTTCCTCGTCGGTGGCGTTGCGCTTGCCGATTC
>CAJPPF010000053.1 GCA_905372445.1 uncultured Prevotella sp.
GTATATTAATATAATATAGGTAGGCGATGCCCACGCAAATAAACAAAGAAGAAGAATAAAGATGGCAAAGAAAACATGTACCTTCTGTGGACGCAGCGAGGATGCAGTGAAGATGCTCATTACCGGATTGCACGGCTGCATCTGCGATGAGTGCTCACAACAAGCCAACGAAATAGTAAAGGCAGCAATGGGCAACACCAGCCCTGACAAGAAAAAAGAACCTGCAAAATTCAAGAAAGTACCGAAGCCAAAGGAGATAAAAGAGCATCTCGACCAGTATGTCATCGGTCAGGATGCAGCAAAACGTTATCTGGCAGTGTCTGTCTACAACCACTATAAGCGACTGATGCAACCTGTCGATGAGAGTGGTGTGGAGATAGAAAAGAGTAACATCATTATGGTTGGAAGCACAGGAACGGGCAAGACCCTCCTTGCACGCACTATAGCTAAACTGCTTGAAGTGCCGTTTACCATTGTCGATGCTACAGTATTCACAGAAGCCGGCTATGTAGGCGAGGATGTGGAAAGCATTCTCTCACGTCTGCTTCAGGTGGCTGATTACAATGTGGAGAAAGCCGAGCGTGGAATCGTTTTCATCGATGAGATAGACAAGATTGCACGTAAGAGCGATAATCCTTCCATTACACGCGATGTCTCCGGCGAGGGCGTTCAGCAGGGACTGCTCAAACTGCTCGAGGGAACGATGGTGAATGTGCCGCCGAAAGGTGGTCGTAAGCACCCTGATCAAGAGTATATACATGTGAACACAAGCAATATCCTGTTTATCTGTGGAGGCGCATTCGATGGCATAGAGAAGAAAATAGCACAACGTCTGAACACTCATGTAGTCGGCTATAACTCAGTGCAGAATGTGCGTAAGATTGACAAAGGCGACCTTATGCAGTATATCCTTCCGCAAGACCTTAAATCGTTCGGGCTGATACCCGAGATTATTGGACGTCTGCCTGTACTGACATATCTCAAGCCGCTTGACAAGGAGGCGCTGCGCAGGATACTCTCAGAACCGAAGAACTCCATAGTCAAGCAGTATAAGAAACTTTTCGATATGGACGGCATAGCTCTGACATTCCCGGAAGAGACCTTGGACTATATCGTAAGCAAAGCCGTAGAGTATAAGCTCGGAGCACGCGGACTGAGATCTATCGTTGAATCGATAATGATTGATGCCATGTTCGAGATACCATCAAAACGCCAGAAATCGTTTAAGGTGACACTCGACTACGCACAGTCGCAATTGGATAAAGCACGCCTGCAATAATCATACTACAATAACATAACCTAAATGAAAGCTGGAACGGAGTTGGAAAAGCAAATGTCCGAAACACTGAAACTGTATTTCGGCTTTGATAAGTTTAAAGGTGAACAGAAGACTATCATCCAAAATCTCTTGGAGGGTAATGACACATTTGTGCTTATGCCGACAGGAGGCGGAAAAAGTCTCTGTTATCAGTTGCCGTCGCTACTGATGGACGGTACTGCCATTGTCGTTTCTCCGCTTATTGCGCTGATGAAGAATCAGGTTGATGTCATCAATGGACTCAGTGAGAATGACGGCTTGGCACATTATATGAACTCCTCGCTGAACCGGCAATCCATCCTTCAGGTTATGGACGATGTGAAGTCAGGGAAGACAAAGCTGTTGTATGTGGCACCGGAGTCGCTCGCAAAAGAAGAAAATATACAGTTCCTGTGCAGCGTGAAGGTATCATTCTATGCCATTGATGAAGCACACTGTATCTCCGAGTGGGGACACGATTTCCGTCCTGACTATCGTAATATACGCAAGGCGATAGAGAGAATAGGTATAGCACCGGTGGTTGCTCTTACTGCAACTGCAACCGACAAAGTGCGTTCCGACATAAAGAAAAACTTAGGCATACTTGATGCCAAGGAGTTTGTCAGCTCATTCAACAGGCCGAACCTGTACTATGAAGTGCGTCAGAAAACAAAAGACGTCGACAATAGTATAGTGAAATTCATAAAGCAGCATCCGGGAAAGAGCGGTATCATATATTGTCTTTCACGAAAGAAAGTAGAGCAGTTGACCGCTCATCTTGCGGCAAACGACATAAAAGTTGCAGCCTATCATGCTGGTCTTGACTCGGAAGTGCGCTCGCAGACACAGGATGATTTCCTGATGGAACGTATCGATATCATTGTAGCCACAATCGCATTCGGTATGGGCATCGACAAACCTGATGTGAGGTTTGTCATACATTATGATATTCCAAAGAGCCTTGAAGGCTATTATCAGGAAACAGGACGTGCGGGACGCGACGGAGGTGAGGGAATTTGTATCACGTATTACTCTCACCAGGACCTGAAGAAGTTGGAGAAATTCATGGAGGTAAAGCCTGTCAACGAGCAGGAAATAGGCAGGCAGCTCCTTCTTGACACTGCCGCATACGCAGAATCTTCCGTATGCCGGCGTAAACTGCTGTTGCATTATTTCGGTGAGGAATACACTCAGGAAAACTGTGGCAACTGCGATAACTGCAAGCATCCTAAACAACAACACGATGCACAGGATATACTACTTTCCGTGCTTAAGGCAATATTCCTACTTAAGGAGAAGTTCAAGCAGAGCTATGTAATGGACTTCATGAGAGGAAATGCAACTCACGACATCGTCTCTCATCATCACGATCAACTTGAAGATTTCGGACGTGGAGAGGAGATAAACACAAGGCTTCTCAATGCCGTGTTCCGTCAGGCTCTCATTTCAGGATATATTCATAAGGAAGTGGAGAGCTTCGGATTGCTTAAACTCACCGACGCCGGACGTGAATTTATGAAGACCCCGACCATATTCATGGTTTCTGATGATGTCGAGTTCAACGACGACAGTTACGAGGAAACATCAGGCACGGAAGCAGTTCTGTCGCCTGAGCTGTACGCAATGCTCAAGGAGCTGCGCAAAGAGATGTCGGAGAAGAAAGATATACCTCCTTACGTCATATTCCAGGAAAGCTCTTTGGAGCAGATGGCGACAATGTATCCGATAACGGAAGAGGAGCTATGTAACATTCCTGGCGTAGGCAAGGGTAAGGCTGCACGTTTCGGAAAAGAGTTTATAAAGCTCATAAAGACCTATTGCGACGAAAATGAGATTGAACGTCCGGAAGACATTCGTATCAAGAGCGTGGCAAATAAATCTCTGAAAAAGCTGAAGATAATTGAGAAGATTGACCTTCGCACACCACTTGACGAACTCGCCAAGACACTCGGACTGGAGTTTACCGAACTGCTCGACGATCTCGAGGCAATAGTTTATAGCGGAACGAAGATTAATATAGGATATTACATAGAGGAAATACTCGACGATGACCAGATAGAGGATATCCTCGACTATTTCTATGAAAGTGACACCGACAGACTTAGTGTCGCAATGGAGGAACTGGGCGAGTACTACACAGAAGAGGAAGTAAGATTGATTCGCCTGAAGTTTCTCTCAGATGTTGCAAACTGACATCAATGCACTTTTTCTTCGTTAAATAGCATTAATTCCGTGGAAGAATTAGGAATAAAGCACAAGAATGTGAGATTTTTGTGGTAAATTTGCATGCAACTTAATTTAATACACTATGTCATCATTTGTTGCCGATAAAATTGTGATGGACGGTCTTACCTATGACGATGTCCTTCTTCTTCCAGCTTATTCAGAAGTACTTCCGCGTGAAGTAGAGTTGTCAACACGTTTTTCTCGTAACATTGAGCTGAAAGTCCCTTTTGTCACCGCAGCTATGGATACTGTTACCGAGGCTCCAATGGCAATAGCTGTTGCACGTGAAGGAGGTATTGGAGTAATCCACAAGAATATGTCTATAGAGGAACAGGCTCGCCAGGTAGCTATAGTCAAACGTGCCGAGAACGGTATGATTTATGATCCGGTTACCATTAAGCGTGGCTCAACCGTTGGTGATGCGCTGAATATCATGGCTGAATATCATATTGGAGGTATTCCTGTCGTTGATGATAAGAACTGCTTGGTAGGCATTGTCACTAATCGTGACCTTCGCTTCCAACGCGACATGAGCAAAAAGATTGACGAGGTGATGACTTCGGAGCACCTTATTGTCACATATCAGCAGACCGATCTCGATTCTGCATCAGAGATTCTTATGAAACATAAAATCGAAAAGCTCCCTGTCGTTGATGATGAAAATCACCTCATAGGTCTTATCACATACAAGGACATCACCAAGGCAAAGGACAAACCTATGGCATGCAAGGACTCAAAAGGACGTCTTCGCGTCGCAGCAGGTGTGGGTGTGACAGCTGATACTTTCCAAAGAATGGAGGCGCTGGTGAAGGCTGGTGTGGATGCAATCGTGATTGATACTGCACACGGACATTCAAAAGGTGTGATAGATAAAGTGCGTGAGGCAAAGAAAGCTTTCCCTGATGTAGACATCGTTGTGGGGAACATTGCCACCGGCGAGGCGGCGAAAATGCTTGTAGAAGCTGGCGCTGATGCAGTGAAGGTAGGTATCGGACCTGGCTCAATATGCACGACACGTGTTGTTGCAGGTGTTGGTGTGCCACAGCTCTCGGCTGTCTATGATGTGGCAAAAGCTCTCGAAGGAACTGGTGTGCCAGTAATCGCCGATGGTGGCTTACGCTATTCAGGTGACGTGGTGAAGGCAATTGCTGCCGGCGGCTATTCTGTTATGATAGGCTCGCTTGTAGCTGGTACGGAAGAAGCACCGGGCGAGACAATACTTTATAATGGACGTAAGTTTAAGGCATACCGTGGAATGGGCTCGCTGGAGGCAATGGAGAAAGGCTCTGCCGACCGTTATTTCCAAGGCGGAGTGGCAGAGACGAAGAAACTCGTGCCGGAGGGAATCGCCGGTCGCGTGCCTTATAAGGGGACAGTTCAGGAGGTTATCTATCAGCTCATAGGCGGTCTGCGTTCAGGAATGGGCTATTGCGGTGCTGCAAGCATAGAGAAACTGCATGATGCAAAGTTCGTACGTATAACCAATGCAGGTGTGCTCGAGAGCCATCCTCATGAGGTTATTATAACGAGTGAAGCACCAAACTACAGCCGTCCTCAATAAAAATACAAATGATAGGCTGGCGAACGGTCAGCCGGTAATATATTCGCAATAATGAAATTGAGAAATATTTTTTCAGCAGCTCTGTTGCTATGCGCATTGACATCAGTGGCACAGACCGCACAGGACCCGGTCATCATGACAATAAACGGGGTGCCTGTGACTCGTTCTGAGTTTGAATATTCGTACAACAAGAATAACTCAGACGGTGTGATTGACAAGAAGACAGTGAAAGAATACGTTGATTTGTTCGTAAACTACAAACTGAAGGTCATGGCTGCTCTTGACGAGAAGATGGACACAACCTCTTCTTTCAAGGCTGAGTTTGCAGCATATCGTGATCAGCAAATTCGTCCTGCAATGATAACTGACGCCGATGTGGAGGCTAAAGCCCTTGCTATTTACAAGGAGACACAGCATCGTATTGACAGCATGGGAGGATTAGTGAAGCCGGCACATATACTTATCCTTGCGCGTCAGACGGCTACAGATCAGGAGGTTGCCAATGCAAAAGCCAAAGCAGACTCTATTTACAACGTATTGAAGGCGGCAGGTTTCGATAAGGAACTCTTTACCGAACTGGCAAAGAAATATTCTGATGACAAGGGATCGCTGCAGGATGGTGGTGAACTGCCCTGGATACAGAACGGTCAGACACTTGCGGAATTTAACGACAAAGTGTTTGCCATGAAGAAAGGTGAGACCTCTGAGCCTGTGAAGACAGTTGCCGGATTCCATATCATTCAGCTGCGCGACAAGGGAAATTTCTTGCCTTACGACTCTGTACGCATCAATATCTTGAATTTCATTGAACAGCGCGGAATCCGCGAGCAGATAATCAATGAGCGTATAGACTCTCTTGCAAAAGCGCAAGGTCCGAACGTCACAGCTGATGATGTGCTCGCTAATAAACGTGAGCAGATGGTCGCTGCCGATTCAGACTTGAAGTATCTCATTCGTGAATATCACGATGGTCTTTTGTTGTGGGAAATCAGTAACCGTAACATATGGGACAAGGCAGCAAAGGATGAGGAAGGATTGGCGGAGTTCTTTAAGAAGAACAAGAAGAAGTACGCATTTGACGAACCACGTTTCAAAGGTATGGCTTACCGCACAAAGGATGCCGCTGATATCGAGGCGGTGAAGGCATCGGTGAAAGATTTGGCTTTCGATAAGTGGAACGAAAAGTTGCGCACGACATTCAATAATGACAGTGTACTGCGTATACGCGTAGAGAAAGGTATCTTCAAGAAAGGAGATAATCCTATTGTCGACAAGTACGAATTCAAAACAGATGCCACAATCAAGGAAATAAAAGGCTATCCGAACATTGCAACATTCGGCAAATTCATCAATAAGCCGGAAGATTACAATGACGTGCGCGGACTTGTCGTCGCTGACTATCAGGAGAAACTTGAGGAGGCATGGGTGGCAGAGCTCAGAAAGAAATATACTGTGAATATTGACAAGAGCGTGCTCGCTACAGTAAATAATCATTAAATAATACTACACGTTGAAGTATATGAATAAATCATATAAGTTTGCAGTGCTCTCTCTGGCTTTGCTCGTAATAGCAGGAGTGAGTGCTCGTGCAAACCACTCGCAACAGGATGTTGCCGGACAAGATTCCGTGAAGAAGGCAAATCTCGATTTTGAGGCTCCTGAAAACAGCGTCATCGATGAGGTTATATGGGTTGTCGGCGATGAACCGATACTTAAATCCGAGGTTGAGGTCTACCGTTTGCAATCCGAGGCAGAGGGGCACCGTTTTGCGGGAAACCCTGATTTCAGAATACCGGAGAGCATCGCTGTGCAGAAACTCTTTCTGCATCAGGCGGCTATCGACTCTATAGAGGTGACGGAGGCGGAGGTCTCTCATATGGTGGAAGAGCAGATAAATTACATGATCAATGCTATCGGCTCCAGAGAGAAACTTGAGGACTATCGCAAGATGTCTATCAATCAGCTGCGTCAGGAGATGCATGATGACTTGAAGAACAATCAGCTTGTTCAGAAAATGAAGCATAAGATTGTTGGAGATATTCAGGTCACTCCAGCCAGTGTGCGTTCTTATTTCCACAGCTTGCCGGAGGATAGCATCCCATTTGTGCCTACAGAGGTGGAGGTAGAAATCATCACCCGACAGCCAAAAGTATCGCAGGAAGAAATAAACCGCGTAAAGGATGAACTGCGAAACTATACTGAACGTGTGACAAACGGTAGCTCAAGTTTTGCCACTTTGGCTCGTTTGTATTCCGAAGACCCGGTCTCTGCACGTCAGGGCGGTGAGCTCGGATATATGGGTCGTGGTACTCTTGACCCAGCATTTGCTGCTGTGGCATTCAACCTTACAGACCCGAAGAAGATTTCAAAGATTGTAGAGAGTGAGTTCGGCTATCACATCATTCAGCTTGTCGATAAGCGCGGTGATAAGATAAACGTACGCCATATCCTCAAGAAACCTAATGTTTCTGCTGAGGCTATAGAAAAAGAAAAGAATCTTCTCGACTCTATCGCCGGTAAACTCCGCGAGGATGATTTCATTGTAGGCAATGTTAAACTCTCGTTCGAGGATGCCGCTACCTATTTGTCCGATGATAAGGACACGCGCAATAACCGCGGTATAATGGTTAATATCCAGCAGAATTCACGTACTTCCCGATTCAGCATGAAGGACCTTCCCACTGAAGTAGCGCGTGTCGTTGAGGGACTGAAGGTGGGCGAGATATCAAATTCGTTCACAATGATGAACGCAAAAGGAAAGACACAGGTCGCTATCATAAAACTGAAGAGTCGTATCGACGGTCATAAAGCGACGATTACTGAGGATTTCCAGGTCATGAAAGACATCGTGCTCGCCAAGGAACGTGAGAAGACACTGCACGACTGGGTGGTGAAAAAGATAAAGTCAACTTATGTAAGAATGAAAGATCGCTATAAGAAAGGCGATTACGAATACGAGGGTTGGGTTAAATAATTGAAAAGAAAATCATACATACAAGAAACAAAACACGGGCATAGAATTACTCCTTCAGTGGTTCTATGCCTGTTCGCCTTGTGTCTGCTACCGTTTGCATACGCTGCAGGACCGAAGAAGAAGACGAGGGCTGACGAGCGTGTGGATATGATACATTCCGATGAATTGTATTATGATATGTACGGTCCTAATCCTACGGCGCAGATTGTCAAAGGAAATGTGGTGTTCTCGCATAAGGGAGGGGTGCTCAAATGTGACAGTGCATACTTTTTCCAGGAGCAAAATTCCGTCCGGGCAATGGGACATGTGCGCTATGTTCAGGGCGACACCTTATCACTTACCTGCGAGCGTGGCTTTTATGACGGTCAGATTCAAATCATGGAAGCCCGACGCAATGTAGTGCTCAAACATAGAACGCAGACGCTATATACCGACAGTCTGAACTATGACAGGCTGTGGGGAAACGCTTATTTCTATGACGGCGGAAAGCTCGTCGACGGGAAAGATCAGCTCGTCTCTGACTGGGGAACGTATAACACCGCTACAAAGGAAGCAGTCTTCTACTATCACGTAGTGATGCTGAGCGACGGACAAAGAGTGGAGACTGATACACTACATTACGACACGAAGACCTCGCAGGCTCATGTACTCGGTCCGTCGGTAATCACAAAGGACTCAATGGTTATCAACACACGTAACGGCATCTTTGACAACAAGAACGATAAAAGCCAGCTGTTTGACCGTTCTACGGTGGTGAACGAAGGCAAGACCATTACCGGCGACACCCTTCTGTATGACAAGACAACCGGCGACGCAAACGGATTTGGCAACGTCATATATGTTGACACAAAGAATAAGAATGAGCTTTACGGCGATATTCTATATTATAACGAGAAGACCGGCAATGGCTTTGCAACGAAGAATGCTCTCGTGAAGGATTATTCGCAGAATGACACACTATATGTGCATGGTGACTCTATAAAACTCTTTACTTATAATATCGCCACCGACTCCGTTTACCGTAGGGTCCACTGTTATAACAAGGTTCGCGCGTATAGAGTTGATCTCCAGGCAATGTGCGACTCGCTTGTGGCTGACTCCCGTGACTCGTGCATGATTATGTATAATGACCCTATTGTATGGAATGAGGGACGGCAGGTGTTGGGCGAGATGATAAAGGTATATTCAAGTGACAGTACCATACGCCAGGCGCATGTGATAGGACAGGCGCTGTCGATAGAGAAATGCGACGACGAAGAACATTACAACCAGATTTCCGCTAATGTGCTTGACGCCTATTTTGCGGAAAGTGCTTTGCGTGATATCGAAGCTGTTGGTAACGTCAGGATAATATACTATCCTATTGATGAGAAAGACAGCTCGCTGATGTTTCTTAACTACACAGAGACTGACACGATGCGTACCTCTCTCACCGCCGACCGGCAGCTTGACCGAATATGGACCAGCAAGCATGTCAGCGATATGTATCCTATGTCGCAGATACCGACAGACAAATTCAAACTGCCGATGTTCGCTTGGTTTGAAGAGCTCCGACCAAAGGATAAGAACGATATATTCGTATGGCGGGGGAAAGATGAAAGTCAGAAACTTAAACCGACTACTCGTGGCGAGGCGCCACGGCAAAGACTGAAAATACAAGATGAGTGATGTAATCAGACTGTTGCCTGATTCTGTAGCTAACCAGATCGCTGCAGGTGAGGTAATACAACGTCCTGCAAGTGTTATAAAGGAACTGGTCGAAAACTCCATCGATGCAGGGGCGAAGAATATAAAGGTGCAAGTCATTGACGCCGGACGTACATCTATACAGGTGGTTGATGACGGAAAAGGAATGTCGGAGACCGATGCTCGCTTATCGTTCTCACGCCATGCCACTTCAAAGATACGCGAAGCCAACGACTTGTTTTCTCTTCATACTATGGGATTCCGTGGCGAGGCACTGCCATCTATTGCTGCCGTGGCACAGATAGCATTGCGCACTCGGCAGGAAAAAGACGATATCGGCACGTTGCTGACCATTTCCAACTCACGCATTGTCAACCAGGAACCTTGCTCTTGTCCTGTCGGATGTAATTTCAAGGTCGACAATCTGTTCTACAATGTGCCTGCACGACGTAAGTTCCTTAAGAGCAACTCGACAGAGTTGAAGAATATTCTTACGGCATTCGAGCGCATCGCTCTGGTGTATCCTGAGATAGCTTTTACATTAAGCACCAATGGGGGAGAGTACTATAACCTTAAGCCGGGCAGCCTACGGCAGCGCATCGTCGATATTTTCGGTAAGAATCTCAATCAAGAGATCCTTCCTGTTGATGTGGAAACATCGTTGTGCAAGATTAAAGGCTTTGTCGGCAGACCGGAATCGGCAAAGAAGAAAACACCACAACAGTTTTTCTTCGTTAACGGTCGCTTTATGAAACACCCTTATTTCGCCAAGGCTATACAGCAATCTTATGACCGCTTGGTGCCTAATGGCGAGCAGGTGCCTTATTTTATCTACTTTGATGTCGACCCTGCCGATATTGATGTAAACATACATCCGATGAAGACTGAGATAAAATTTGAAAACGAGCAGTCGATATGGCAAATCCTCTCTGCGGCAGTAAGAGAAGCCATAGGCGTTTTCAACGATGTTCCAACCATCGACTTTGATACCCAGGGCAAGCCCGATATACCTCCATTCGACGCTACAACGGCAACTGTTCTTCCACAGGTCGATTATAATAGGAACTATAATCCTTTCCGTGAAGAATCGACGAAGAAAGCAACTCAGATAGAAGGCTGGGAGAGTCTGTATCAGTCGAGCATCAAACATAACGAACTGCCACCGGACGATTTGTTCGATTCACAGTCTGATATACGTCAGAATGGTGATACCACAGAGGGTATATCAACGAGCCATTACCAGTTTAAGGGACAGTTTATCATCACTTCTGCCAGTTCGGGACTTATGATAATCGATCAGAATCGCGCTCATATCCGTGTTCTTTATGAGCAGTATTTGAAGTCGATGACAGAACGGAAGCCCACATCCCAACGCATGCTTTTCCCCGAAGCAGTGCAGTTTAATGCCGGCGATGCTGCCATGCTTGACACCGTTATCGGAGAGATGGAGGCGATGGGCTTTGAACTCTCACCCTTAGGCGCATTCAGTTACGCTATCAACTCCGTACCGGCAGGTCTTGAAGGGCTCAACCCCTCAACGGTTTTACATGACATGATGGCTGATGTCGTCGAGTCCGGTTGTACGGTGAAAGATGAGATAAATCACATGCTTGCACTCTCATTGGCGCGTAAAGCCGCTGTTCCCGTCGGTCAGGTGTTAGGAAATGAAGAGATGAACGACCTGATAAACAAGCTTTTCGCTTGCGATAACGTCAACTATACACCCGACGGCAAAGGAATATTCACTATGCTCAAATATAGTGAAATTATGTTAAGACTTGGATGAGTTTTACTATATTTGGCGTTTTTTTGTGGAAAAATCAATAATATGGAAGTAAAATAGTGTTTTTTTTTGAAAAAAATGTCGTGTTAAGAAAAAACTTTGTATCTTTGCCATAAATATAAGATGTAGGCTTTATGCCCGTAATTAACTAAATCTTTTAATAGGAACATCATTTTTAAATATAAATAAGTTATGAAAAAGTTATTGATTGTTTTGGCTTTTGCCGGCGTTTGTATGTCATCCATGGCACAGGACGCAGATCCGACACTTAAATATAGTGTTGCAACAAATTCATTCTGGAGCAACTGGTTCATCCAGGCTAACGCAAACTGGAGTGCGTTCTATTCAAATTCAGAGCACGGAGCAAACCTCGCCAAGAGTCCTATCAAGGATTTCCGTAGTACCCCCGGTTTCTCTGTAGCTTTAGGAAAGTGGTTTACTCCTGGTATCGGTCTCCGTACGAAGTTCTACGGCATCTGGGGTCGTCAGGTACAGAGGAACGAGAACAAGCATTCTTACAAGTATTGGAACATAGAGGAGCAGGCTCTTCTTAACCTGAGCAACATCTTCTGCGGTTACAATCCTTCACGTGTATGGAACTTCTCTGTATTCGCTGGTGCCGGTGTAGACCGCAACTGGGATAATCGTACTTATTCTATGTCTTACTCCCTTGGTTTGATGAACCAGTGGCGTCTTAGTGACTGTGTAGGTCTTAACCTCGAGCTCGGCTGGCTCTATAAGGAGCACGATGCCGACGGTCTTACTCCAGGCAAGGGTAAAGTAAATGCCATCTACTGGGAAAGCCACGACCAGCAACTCTACGCAGAGCTCGGTCTTACCTTCAACCTTGGCAAGACCGGCTGGAACAAGACTCCAGATGTTGACGCTATCAAGGCACTCTCACAGGCACAGATTGACGCACTCAACGCTCAGCTTGCTGACGCAAATGCAGAGAATGCCCGCCTGAAGAACCTCCTCGCCAACCAGAAGCCAGCTCCTGCAGCAGAACCACAGGTTATAAAGGAATTCGTTAGCCCGACAACTTCTGTATTCTTCAACATCAACAAGTACGTCATCGCTTCAAAGAAGGACCTTGTTAACGTTAAGGCTGTGGCAGAGTTCGCCAAGGAGAACAGCACAAGCATCCTCGTGACAGGTTACGCAGACTCCGCAACCGGTTCTGCGAAATACAACCAAATGCTCTCAGAGAAGCGTGCAGAGACCGTTGCCAACGAACTCGTAAAGATGGGCGTAAGCCGTGATAACGTTAAGACCATGGCAAAGGGTGGCGTTGCAGACCTCTCACCGGTTTCTTACAACCGTCGTGCAACTGTTGAGATCGTAAAATAATCTCTATAATACAATCAACGATAATACTCCCCGGTCTCTTCATTGAG
>CAJPPF010000054.1 GCA_905372445.1 uncultured Prevotella sp.
GCAGGAACGTCGCCAAGGTATGCCATGGCAAGAAGTGAAGGAACATTGGCATCGTCCATCAAGAGCTGGTTGCCAAAACCGTCGACTTCGTAAGCATAGATATCGCCATACTTAGGATGATGGTTGATGGCATACTTATTCAATGCCGTCTCCACCTCGTCAGCCAATTCAGTACATTCCTTAGCGATGTAAGCCTTACCGTTTACGGTGGTGAGAATCTCGGCAGCCTTACGCAGCGATGAGACTGCCATGAAATTTGAAGGAACGAGATAGAGGAATGTGCAGGCATCGTCAGACGGACGGAAGAACGAGCAGATTAGTCCGACCGGTTTTGCCGGATTGCCAAGACCGTGGTTTGCCACGGTGTCGCCCTGACTTGCAGTGACACGCTGGAAACGATAAGGTCCCACTCCGTCCTTGCGCTGCTGCTCACGGAATGTCTTGAGGATATTACCAATCGCCTCAAGCCAGATGTCGCCAAAGACAGATGTGTCGCCGGTTTTCTGCCAGTACTCATAAGCCAGACGGATAGGATAGCAGAGAGAGTCGATCTCATACTTGCGCTCATGCAGTTCGAGCTTCATGTCAGTAAGGTCTGACTGCCACTCACCGCCTACAGGACCATCGTTGAAGGCATTTGCATAAGGATCGATATTGATGCACTTGAACTGACGCAGTATTGTGCCGCGCAACATCTTCTTCAGCTCCGGGTCATCGTTGGCAAGCTGAACATAAGGAAACACCTGAGCGCCTGAGTCGCGCAGCCACATAGCGTGTATGTCGCCGGTATATACGAAGGTGTCGTCCTCGCCGTCGGTCTTGTCCTTACGGTAGTGGACGGTGGTATCGATAGTATTCGGATAACAGTTCTCAAACATCCAACAGAGATAAGGGTTTGACTTAAGGAGCTTTTTCACACGCTTTATTTCCTTCTCCACTGCCTCCGAGCGGAACAGACGGTCTTCGACATTTGGACGCTGGCTGACAAAAGTGATACGGGTGTTGTCCTGTGCCGCCACCTCAACAGGAGCTGCCGTCACAGGAGCAGCATTTGCCACAGTGACATTCACAGCCAAAGCAAAAGACATGCCGGTAATGATTTTACTACTTAGTTTCATTTGGGTTGATGTTAGTTATTATTTAGTTTTAGAGAAAAATCAGATTACGATCGCAAAGGTAAAGAAAAAAAGGTTTCTACGCAACTGTTTATAAAAAATATTCACCACAAATCGATCAATAGCGTCCTAACTGTTTTCGTCTGATTGTGGAGCAGAGGCAAAACAGACGCGTCAGCCGTAGGGGCGCGATTCATCACGTTCCGCCATTCGCGCACTGCGCTGTATTGAACGATTTCGTATAATAAAAAGGCACTGCGGTCTATTGATCGATTTGGGTTCACATTCCTCTCCATTATCAGGGAACATGAAAATACGAAAAAGTATTCATTGCAATATAAGAAAAATCACGACATAAGGGAAATGCAGTATTCTGCGGAATCTCAGAAAAAGAGGAAATTCAGAGGAAACTCAACACCCTGATTTTCAACGTGCTACACAACAACTTTCAAGAAGCGGCGGTTTTAATATCTAAAACCGTAGGAATGAGCGCCTGATTTCAGCGGTTTTAGAGCCAAGAAACGCCGATTTTAGAAACACATTCCGTAGTTTCTTGTTTTCGAGAAAAATCTTATTGACTTTTTTACGACATAATCATTCAGTCTTAAACCCAAACATATATAAAACTATTGGTGTCCGGTAAACAAATTATAGCGATGAATCGAGTAGGATAAAACGTGTAAGGGCGTGATTTATCACGCTTAAGAAATCCTCTGGGAAACAGGCAACCCGTCAGGCGTAGGGGCATGATTTATCACGTTCCGCCTTAGCGATGGGCTCATTTTGTGGTGTGGAAACGCTTATTTCTTTTCACGGAGAGAGGCGGAACGTGATAAATCACGCCCCTACGGCTGACGCGCTTGTTTTACGTGCAGGGCGGAACGGAAAATCATGTCCCTACGCCTGCCGGCAAATGCCGATAAATAAACCCAAATAGGTTCATTAGGACGCATTTGCTTGGATTTGTTATTACCGTCAGGCTTCCTTACTGCTTTCGTCCGCTTGCCGACATCAATAATATAAAACCACTTTTACACCAATAGAATAAAAACCGGTGGTCTATACTATTTATAGAGGAAATAGGTCAATATAGTGCAGTGTCGTTTTAGAGCCGGCACCTGCTTATCGCAACACCACGGGCTGACGGGATGCCGTCATTCAGAGGATAATTATATACATAAAAAAAGCAGCTATGAAATGTTCATAACTGCCATTCTAATGTTGTAGCGCGGGGGGGGCACGATCCCTCGACCTCCGGATTATGAATCCGACGCTCTAACCAGCTGAGCTACCGCGCCAACATTGCTATTTTTTCAAAAGCGAGTGCAAAGGTACAGAAAAAAAATCATTCACGCAAGAAAAACATAAAAATATTTGCCACAAAGAAAAAAAAACATAACAGGCATAGAAAAATCTATCTCATCGCACATTATTATTATAAAATATAAGTACCTTTGCAGCCGTGATTTCACTACGCATAAAGAAACTCGATATATTTATCACGAAACAGTTCGCACTGCTTTTCGTGGGGACGTTCTTCATCTGCCAGTTTGTGTTGATGATGCAATTCCTTTGGCGATATGTCGATGAACTCATAGGAAAAGGTCTGTCGCTGGAAATAATGGCGCAATTCTTCTGGTATATGGGACTTATGCTCGTGCCTAAAGCATTGCCGCTTGCCATTCTGCTGTCGTCGCTCATAACGTTCGGAAATCTCGGCGAAAGCAGCGAGCTGACCGCTATAAAAGCTGCCGGAATATCACTTATGCAGTCGGCACGCTCACTGATTGTGCTTTCAATAAGCATCGCATTATGCTCGTTCATGTTTCAGAATGTCATAGCACCGCAAGCAAACATAAAACTCGCACAGCTACTCATCTCCATGAAACAGAAAAGTCCGGAGTTAGAAATACCGCAGGGTATTTTCTACGACGGCATACCCGGGAGCAACATATATGTAAGCCGAAAAGACCTTGACACAGGAAAACTCTACGGAGTGACCATATATCGCATGACGGGCTCGTATGAAGATCAGGCTATTATCCTCGCTGACTCAGCAATGCTACAGTCGACTGCCGACAAGAAACATCTGCTCCTCACGCTATGGAACGGCGAGTGGTTCGAGAATATGCAATCGTCGGAACTGGGCAACAAGGCTACCATTCCCTATCGTCGTGAGACTTTCTTCCACAAGCAGATACTCATCGACTACAACGACGACTTCAATATGACCGACGCATCCCTCCTCTCACACAACGCACAGGGAAAGGGGTTGTCGAAAATACTACACGACATCGACTCGCTCAACCAACAGCAAGACAGCATCGGGCGACAACTGTATGCAGACATGAAGTCGCAGTTCTATCATTTCATCGAAGTCGACAAGAAACACAAGAGCGTTGCTGAAGCCAAAGGCGTTGCAAACAGAAAAGTGCATACAGACAAAACAGAAAACATCGACTCCATATACAATAAGCTGCCAAAGGAACGACGTTCATCGGCAATATCATACGCGATGGCACAGATAAGCAGCGGAAAGCAGGAGATGGACTTCCACAGCTTAATATCAAGCGACGGAGAGCGCAACATAAGATTACACAACATGGAAGCGATAGCTAAGTTCACGCTGTCGCTGTCGTGCATCATATTCTTCTTTATCGGAGCACCGTTAGGAGCAATCATACGCAAGGGAGGGTTGGGACTGCCGGTAATAATCTCAGTACTTATATTCATCGTTTATTATATTCTCGAAAACTCCGGCACACGAATGGCAAAACTGGGAGTATGGAACCTATGGTTCGGTTGCTGCCTGTCGACAGCCGTACTGTCGCCATTGGCTATATGGGTGACATATAAGGCAAACAACGACTCGATGGTATTCAACATTGATGCCTACAAAGAGGTTTTCCGTCGCGTGTTAGCAATAAGAATAAACCGCAACATCTTCCGTAAGGAAGTAATCATATCCGATCCTGACTATAGAAAAGATGCAGAAATACTGCAACAGATAACCGAAGGAATAACTGAATATGCCCGCATTCACAGCCTTAGGAAACTGCCAAATCCGATAAAGGTCTTCTTCCGCTATGAACCCGACCACCGCATAGAAAACATCAGCGAGATTATGGAGAACACAATCGAGGACCTCTCGAACACCCGCGACAAGCTGATTCTGGCGGAGATAAACCACTACCCTATCCTCGACACCAAGGCACACACAAGACCCTTCGAGAGAAAGTGGCTCAATATCATGGCAGCGATAATTCTGCCACTCGGACTGTTTTTTTACTTCAGAATGGTGCGATTCAGATTCCGTCTGTACCGCGATCTCGTTGTAATAAAAGAAACAAACCAGAAGATTACAGAACGCATAGAAAATACATTCTAAACAGACATTTTTCGTCTTTACACCTTTATATTATACATAAAAAGAAAGTAACTAATAGCAGAAACTTAAAAAAAACTCCTTTTGTTTCGGAAAAAAGAATTAAATTACTATCTTTGCATAGATAAAACTTTCAGATTTTAAGATATGGCACAGTTATCAAACCGTTTGAATCGTCTTGCACCATCAGCAACACTTGCGATGTCGCAGAAAAGTAACGAAATGAAATCACAGGGTATCGATGTCATTAACATGAGCGTCGGCGAACCAGACTTCATGACCCCCGACCATATTAAAGAAGCGGGCAAGAAGGCTATTGACGAGAACTACTCGAAGTATTCGCCGGTACCAGGCTACCCCGCACTACGTAATGCTATTGTAAAGAAACTGAAGAACGAGAACAATCTTGACTACACGACTAACGAAATTATCGTCGGCACAGGTGGAAAACAGGGAGTATGCAACACATTCATGGCACTCTGTAACGACGGAGACGAAGTCATCATTCCTGCACCTTACTGGGTGAGTTATCCACAGATGGCAAAACTCGCCGGCGCTACTCCGATAATTGTACGTGGTGGTTTCGAGCAGGACTTCAAGATAACACCGGCACAACTCGAGGCAGCAATAACACCAAAGACACGAATGTTAGTGCTCTGTTCGCCAAGTAATCCGACAGGCAGCGTCTATTCACAGGAAGAATTGAATGCTCTCGCCGAAGTGATTCTGAAACATGACGAACTGTATGTCCTGTCTGACGAAATATACGAACACATCAACTATCTCGGCAAGCATGCCAGCATAGCATCTTATCCGGGAATGAAAGAGCGCGTAGTACTCTGTAATGGTGTCAGCAAGGCATACGCCATGACTGGTTGGCGCCTTGGATGGGTAGCAGCACCAGAATGGATAGTAAAAGGAATAAACAAGCTCCAGGGACAGTACACAAGCGGCACATGCGACGTAAGTCAGATAGCAGCACTGGCAGCATATGAGGGTTCTCAACAGTGTGTAGAGGATATGCGCAACGCTTTTGAGCGCCGTCGCAACCTTATCGTAGAACTCGTAAGCCATATACCAGGCTTAGAGATAAGACGCCCGGACGGAGCCTTCTACATATTCCCTAAATGCAGCAGTTTCTTCGGCAAAACCGACGGGACAAGAGTGATAAACGACTCTTCTGACTTAGCAATGTACATCCTCGAAGTAGGTAAGGTTGCAACAGTAGGCGGCGATGCTTTCGGTGAGCCGGAATGTATAAGAATGAGCTATGCCACAAGCGACGAAAACATTAAAGAAGCAATAAAGAGAATAGGTGACGCACTTAGCCTTCTAAAATAAAAGAAAGTGAAGGAAAACAGTAATGCAACTATAGATGGAATAAAGTCGACCTATACAGTTAAAAAATCATAAACCCATCTTTACTTACTAATATTTTCTTTATCTTTGCGTTCGGATTATAAAGCCTAAGCGACAAATAATCTATTGTACGTAAAATTTTATCAATTCAAATTTTAAATAATTCAAGAAATTATGGCAGCTACAAAAACAGCCGCACCTAAGAAGCAGGGCTTTCAGGGTGTACGTCATGCAATTATTATCATTATCTGCGCATTCATCGTAGGTTGGGCGTTCTACAACTTCTTCCTTGGAAACCCAAGTAACTTCGCTAACGGCGATCGTGAAGGTCATCCTCTGAACATGCTCGGTACAGTTTACAAAGGTGGATGGGTTGTACCTATCATCCTCGGTCTTCTCTGTACTGTAATCGCAATGTCTTGTGAGCGCATTCTCGCTATCTCAGCTTGCGCCGGTAAGGGTAATGTAACAAAGTTCACAGAGAATGTGAAGGCAGCTCTCAAGGCTGGTGATATTGCTAAGGCAAAGGAAATTTGCAACAAGCAGCAGGGTTCTGTAGCAAACGTTGTTCTCGCTGACCTCAAGGCTTATGAGGAGATGGAGAAGGCAACTATCAACCTCAAGGAGAAAATTGCTAACATCAACAACGCTCACGAAGAGGCAACTGCTCTCGAGATGCCAACAATGACAATGAACCTCCCTATCATCGCAACAATCGTTACCCTCGGTACACTTACCGCTCTTTTCGGTACTGTGCTTGGTATGATTCGTTCATTCGCAGCTCTTGCTGCAGGTGGTGGTGCAGACTCAATGGCTCTTTCTACCGGTATTTCTGAGGCGCTCGTAAACACAGCATCTGGTATCGCAACATCATGGGTATCTGTAGTTTCTTACAACTACTTCACAAACCGCATCGATAAGCTTACATTTGCAATGGACGAGATTGGTTACACAATCGCACACACATTCGAAGACAAGCACCCAGAAGCTTAATTTTAGCTAACCCTTTAAATATTATTCAGTTATGGGTAAGTTAAAAATGAAGAAGAGTGACGTCTGGATTGACATGACTCCTATGTCAGACGTTATGGTGCTCCTTCTGACGTTCTTCATGTTGACATCAACATTCGTGAAGAATGAGCCAGTAAAGGTGAACCAGCCATCGTCTGTATCGGAGATTAAAGTGCCAGAACAGGACGTGCTAAACATCATTGTCGACAAAGACGGCAAGGTGTTCATGGGCATGGACAACCAGAACGATCTTATAGCTGTCATTCAAGACATGGACAGCAAGTTCGGTCTCGGTCTCACTGCTCAAGAGATGAAGAAGTTTCAGACAGACCCACTATGGGGTATTAGGTTATCATCACTCAAGGGATATCTCAGTCTGCCTACAGAAAAGATGAATGAGGTTATCACTGGCAAAGAAGCCGGTATTCCTCTTGACTCTATCAACGGAGGCAAGTCAGAGTTTCAGGAGTGGGTGACAGCAGCAACTAATATTAAGGATATGAAGATAGCCATCAAGGCTGATGCTACTACTCCTTATGAGAAAATCAAGAAACTAATGTCTGAACTTCAGTCTATGGATGTGAACCGTTACTATCTTATCACCACACTTAAAACTGGTTCGGAGGAGTAAAATATGGCAAAAAAAGAAACAAGCAAGCAAAAGAAAGCCGATGTACGCGTAGACTTTACGCCTATGGTTGATATGATGATGCTTCTTATTACCTTCTTCATGCTCTGTACTTCTCTGGCAAAGCCGCAGACAATGCAGCTCACCATGCCAAGTAATGATAAGAACATCCAGAAGGAAGATAAGTCAGTAACCAAGGCCTCTTACACCATTACAGTATATGTAACATCTGGTGATAGAATATTCTATGTAGCAGGTCTTCCAAAGTATGATGATCCAACAACCCTTAAAGAGACAACATGGGGTAAAGATGGTATTCGTAAAGTATTCCAGACTCATGTAACAGAGGACAACACGCAGCCTGTTCTTCAGGTAATGAAGGCAAAGGCAGAGCTCGACCAGAAGAAGGACGAGATGCCAGACTCAGTCTACAGAAAGGAACTTGCAAAGATCAAGGACGGTGAAATAAACGGCCAGAAGATCCAGACAATGACAATCATCATCAAGGCTACTGATAAGGCTAAGTATTTAAATGTAATTGATGCTCTCGACGAGATGCAGATTTGCAGCGTAGGTAAGTACGTTCTCGATCAGATTAACGACGACGACCGCAAGCTCCTGAAGGCTAAAGGCGTAGAATAATCTTCGGAACAAGTATTAACTTTAAAAGAAAGAGAAAACAATGTCAAAAATTGATTTGATATCTGGACAGTGGACCGACATGGTATTTGCCGACCGCAACCAGGCTTACGGTGCCTATGCTCTGCGTAAGGGTACAGGTAGACGTAATGTAATCTCTATCATTGCTGTAATCTTGCTCGCACTGGCTTGTCAGTTGGGTCTTACTCTTAAGAACATCGCTGACGAAGCTGCCGCAAAGAGACATGCAATGGATGAGGTTGTAGAGCTTTCATCACTCGAGCAGAAGAAAGAGAAGAAAGCAGAAGTACAGCAGAAGAAAATTGAAGTGGAACCTGAAAAGGTTGTCGAGAAAGTAAAGAGCTCTATCAAATTCACCACACCTGAAATCAAGAAGGATAGTGAAGTAAAGCCTGAGGAGGAACTAAAGTCTCAGGACGAGCTCATGAATACAAAGACAGCCATCGGTTCTTTCGATGTAAAGGGTAACGACGACGCTCACGGTGAAGTCCTCAAAGCTAAGGAAGTAATTGCTCAGCCAGAGCCTCCAAAGCACGAAGAGGAAACAAAGGTGTTCGACGTAGTAGAGCAGATGCCATCATTCCCTGGTGGTAACACAGCACTCATGGAGTTCCTGTCTAAAAACGTTAAGTATCCAGTCGTAGCGCAGGAGAACGGCGTTCAGGGTCGTGTAGTCGTTTCGTTCGTTGTTGAGCGCGACGGTTCTATCACTGATGTGAAGGTTGTACGCTCTGTCGATCCATCACTCGACCGCGAGGCAGCTCGTGTTGTACAGAGCATGCCAAAGTGGATTCCTGGTAAACAGAATGGCTCTACTGTGCGTGTGAAGTACAACGTACCGGTTGCATTCCGTCTTCAGTAAAAACTAAAGAACAAGAAATGAATAAACTCACATCTTACATAATATTAGTAGGATTAACACTATCTGCAGGTCTTTGCTCTTCCTGCTCTCAGCAGAAGAGCAAAGACGGCAGAACAGATACATATTCGTCAGGGGCAATATCTTTCGCCTCTGACGAAAGTTTTAGTCCTGTAATTGAAGAGGAACGCGAGCTCTTCGAGTTTGTATACCCTGATGCAAAGATTACACCAATCTACACCAGCGAGTCAGAAGCTATCCAGATGCTTCTTGACGGAAAAGTACCAATGGCAATAACATCGCGTGATTTCAAAGAGGGCGAACTGGCACACCTGAAAGCAACAAAGCAGTTCCCACGAACAATAAAGTTCGCATACGACGGACTTGCTCTTATACAGAACACTCAGAACACTGACTCATGTATCAGTGTAAAAGATATACGACGAATACTTAACGGTGAAGTAACACGCTGGGATCAGATATATCCAGGTTCAAAAAACGGCGAGATAACACTTGTATTCGATAACCCACGCTCATCAACAGTGCATTTTGCAGAGGACTCAATCCTCGGAGGCAAGGCAATAACATCTAAGAATGTCAGCGCTGTCAAAAAGGTTGATGAAGTGATAAAGTATGTGGAGACCCACCGTGGCGCAATTGGTATTCTCGGCAGCAACTGGCTTAACGACAAGCGCGACTCCACAAACATCACATTCAAGAAAGGCATACGTCCTATGGCAGTGACAAAGCTTGACGTGGCAAACGTAGAGAACTCATTCAAGCCTTATCAATATTATTTCTACAATGACTCATACCCTCTCGTACGTACATTATATATATTACTAAACGACACACACATGGGTCTACCAACCGGATTCTCCAACTTTATCATTTCACAGGACAAGGGGCAACTCATCATTCTCAAGGCGGGTCTGCTGCCAGCCTACGGGCGCATAGCTATACGCGACGTCAATGTGACTGCAGAGTGATTATTAAAAAAATAAACGCAATAAAACCTTTTCACTCTTAAAGAGTCTGTGCATTACAGACTTGCAAACCGGTTTAAAGGGAACATAAATAAATAAACAAGAATTATGAAAACTATTAAATATCTCTTTATCGGAGCCATGATGACTATGGTCGTTGCTCCAGTCAACGCACAGGTTGATAACAATGCAGTAAATCAAGTAAAGGCTATCTTACAGTCAAATCCTGCTGATGCCGCAAAACAAATCAACAGCATTGCAAAGCCATTCAAGAAAAATGCTGCTACTCTTGCTGCAATCGCACGTGAATACTATCGCGTAGAGAAGACCGAAGAGGCAAAAACATGGGCAGAGAAAGCTCTTTCAGCATCAAAGAACAAGTGTGGCGACGCATGGATTGTCCTTGGCGACATTGAAGGAAACTACAATGACAACGGCGGTAAGGCTGCTGAGAATTACCAGCAAGCTATCTACATGGATCCCCAGAACCCTGCAGGCTACCTGAAGTATGCACAGGCAATGAGCTCATCAAGCCTTGCCACTTCTGTCGATGTTCTTGAGCAGCTAGGCAATAACATACCAGGTTACCCTTGGCAAATTGAAGCAGCGAAACTTTGCGGAAAGTCAGACCCTGCAAAGGCAATCCACTACTACGACATGGTAGACAGAAGCAAAATGGATGAAGCTGAGTTCATGGATTACGCTACAACCTGCTTCCTCAAAAAGGACTATGCAAAGAGTCTTGACATCGTAAAGACCGGTATCGCAAAATATCCCAATTACGCACAGCTCTATAGACTTGGTTTGTATGCAACCGTTGCTGAAGAAAACTACAACGAGGCAATTACATATGCAAAGAACCTCTTCGCAAAGGCTGATGCTGACAAACTCATTGAGAACGACTATCTCTCTGCAGCTGCTGCATACTCCGGAATAAAGGACTATGCCAACGCTAAGGAAATGTACAAAAAAGCAATTGCTATCAACAAAGGTAATAAGGACAACCTCGCAAACGCCCTACAGGGACTTGCAGATACATACGAGAACGAAAACAACTTTGTTGACGCCATTGAGACATACAAGAAATTTCTTGAGACAAAGGAGAACCCTACAGCATCTGACTATGCTGCACTTGGAAGCAAGTATACCTATTACGCATCATCACTGACAGGCGATGGACAGAAGGTTCAGTTCGCTAATGCAGACAAGACATTTGCCGACCTTGCTACAAAGTTTGCTGATGCTGCAGAATATGCTACCCACCAGCGTGCACGTATCGCAGGTCAGCTTGACCCTGATTCAAAGGCAGGTCTTGCAAAGCCTTTCTACGATCAGCTCATCAACATCATCACAACCGATGGTCGTATAGAGGGAGCATCAAAAAGCCGTCTCATCGAGGCTTACCGCTACAACATGGCATACTCACTCCTTATCCAGAACAACACAGCATCAGCAAAGAACTATGCTGCAAAGATTCTTGAGCAGGACCCTGAGAACGAACAGGCAAAGGCTGTGTCAGAACTGAAGTAAAAGATATGTACAGAACATATCAAATACTTCTTATTCTAACTATAATATTGAGTGCTAGGCTGCCTGTTCAGGCACAGCATATCCTCAAAGGCGTTGTATATGACGAGGTCGGCACGGGGGTCTTCTCCACGACCTTGCATGTTCTTACGGAAGACTCGGCTTTCGTAAGCGGCGGCATCACGGACGACAACGGCAACTTTGAAATCAAAAATATAAAAGCCGGAAAATATATCTTAGCAGTAAGCAATATCGGCTATGCAGGACAATATATCGCTTTCGAGATGCCCGAGAGCGATTATACCCTGCCGACTATCGTCTTAAAAACCGACGTGGTAGCATTAGGCGAAGTGACAGTGAAAGGAAGTTCCTTTATCCGCAAAAAAGACTATCTATTGATTATCCCGGACAAGCAACAGATCAAACACGCTTTTTCGGGATATGATTTATTGTATAACCTAATGATCCCAGGACTCGACGTAAACCACAAAGAGAAAAAAGTAACAGCCACTACAGGCGAGGCGACACTATATATCAATGGCGTAAAAGCGGATTTCCGGGATGTGCAGAACCTTCGTCCCAGAGACATCGAAAAAGTGGAATATTACAGCATGCCCACCGGAAAATATACGGGTGATGCAGCCTCCATCAACTATATTACCAAAACATACACAACCGGAGGCTATGTGAATATGGAAGCAGAACAAAAGCTCGGTTATTTCGGGGGCAACTACGATGCGGCAGCCAAGTTATCGCACAAACAGACGGATTATTCCTTTTACGGAGGATACAGTGCAACAGGATACGGCGGCATAAAAAAAGAAAAAAACGAAACGCTGTTCCTTTCCGATTATACGCTAAATCGTAAAAGAGAAACCGAATACGCAGATTACAAAAACAACCAGCAATATGTACAATTTCAGGTAAACAATAATCATAAAAGGCGAAATTTACTGGGTAGAATATCCTTAAACCACAGTGTGACTCCTCACAACGACCGTGACGAACTATTGAATTATACCGGTCACGATATACGGAGCGTAATGTCGTCCGAAAGTAGTAAAAGCAGCAGCCTGATACCGACAGCATACCTGCGGGGCGATTTCAATCTGTCGGAAAAGCATCTGTTAAAAAGCGAAT
>CAJPPF010000055.1 GCA_905372445.1 uncultured Prevotella sp.
TTCCCGCTTATCGCGCTTATATCCAACGCAACGACAGCGGCGCCAAGCAGCTCTCCATCGTCATCGACGGCGAGACCACCGGCATCGGTGGCGCTACGAACGGCAGAGCCGACGGTCCGGTGTATGACCTGCAAGGTCGCCGCGTGGCTGACCGCTTAGACGACGCCGCCCGCCACCAGCTGCCCGCAGGCGTTTACATCGTCGGCGGACGGAAGATAATCCTGAAATAAACCGAAATCAATTTTTCATCGGGACGCACGCAGCGCCCCGATGTTTTTTATATCACGCCTCTACGGCTGCCGCCACGACAAATGACGGGAGGCATGTGAACCCCTACGGCTGCCGCCAAGACAGACTGAACATGATAAAATTACGTTCCGAATCCCCAGGAAATGGGCATCGCGTCTCCCCGATAATCCCCACAACCGTATATAATATATATAAGGTGAAAAACAATCCGTCAGGCGTAGGGGCGTGATTTATCACGTTCCGCATCCATGAAACCATGATGAATGATGATTCGAATAAAAACAACAGGCGGAGCCATGCCCAAAACCACGCAATGGACCGAACACAGTGGGCTTAAGCGTGATAAATCACGCCCCTACGCCATTCGGAACATGCCGGCAGGAAGTTCTTATGCCGGGCTGGTGGCATTATGAGTGTTGCGGTGTGTTATCCCTCGCGGAAGAAGTCGAGCGCTTCTTTTATATCCTCATCAGTGGCTGTCTGGTTGATGAGAACGGACCCGATATTACTTAACAATGTGAAGTTTATCTGTCCGGCATGGTTTTTCTTGTCGTGGGTCATCAGTTCAAGTAACTCGGGATAATCCTTGCAGGTGACACCGAGCCTGCCGTAGTTTCCGCGGATGAAGTTCACCGTCTGTCGCATCTTGTCTGTAGGGAAACCGCTTTTTATTGCTGATAGATATAATTCTACTATCAACCCCCATGCCACGGCATAGCCATGCAGGAGGGACTGACCGTGGCGCATTGCCCACGACTCAAGGGCATGCCCGGCAGTGTGGCCTACATTCAATGCCTTGCGTATGCCCTGCTCATCAGGGTCTTCGTTGACGATACACTCCTTTATTTCCACTGATTCGGCAAGCATCCTGCTCAGTGCGTTCATATCCGGGTTGTCGAGGTTGAAAGTGATGAGGTCTGCCCACATCTTTTCATCAGATATAAGTGCGTGCTTGAGCATCTCGGCATATCCCGAGAGTATGTTCTCGTGGTCGAGTGTGCGGAGGAAAACGGTGTCGAGAATGACGTGGCGTGAATCGTTGAAAACGCCAATCTCGTTCTTCAATGCTCCGAAGTTGATGCCCGTCTTGCCGCCCACGGACGCATCGACCATGGCAAGCAGCGTTGTCGGGATGTTGATGAAGTTGATGCCTCGCTTGAAGCATGAAGCGGCAAATCCGCCAAGGTCGGTCACCATGCCGCCACCCATATTGATGAGCAGCGAATGGCGTGAGGCGCCGCCGTTCTGCAGTTCCGTCCATACATGACTGACGGAATCGAGACCTTTGTTGGTGTCGCCCGATGGTATTGTTATCATTTTGACCCATCGCAGACACTCGAACCTCTCTGCCAACGGCCAGCATAGACGCAGTGAAGTCTCGTCGGTAAGGACAAAGATCCGGTCGTGCTCACACTGGGCTATAGCCTCACATAGCTCTGCCTCAAGGTTGTTGGAAATGATAACTCTCTGATTCATCGCGGTTGTTTTGTCTGCGAAATTACTGTTTTTTCTTCGTTTTGCCAACATTAATGCAATGTTTTTGTATCTTTTGTCGTATGGCGATATTTTTACGCTTCAGGTTAAACCTACTTGATTCTATTGCGTCAAAAAGATGTTTTTGAGGAAAACAACACAAAGAATAGAATAAAAACAATACACTACAAATGAGAAAATCGCTAATACTGCTGCTGCTTATGACAGTATCGACAGTTGTCATGGCAGCAGAGCGTAAGATTGACGGTATTATCGTTGACCGCGACACGAAGGAGGCTGTTGCCATGGCAACGGTACAGCTCCTGACGAGCGACAGCACCTATGTCACCGGCGGACTGACCGATGAGAACGGGCTGTTCATCATCACGGCACCGGCAAACGGAAAGTATCTGCTCAGAGTATCGAATGTCGGTTATGCTACAATGGTCAAGAAGATAGAGATTGCAGATAACCAGAACCTTAACATGGGTAAGCTCGACTTTGCCGAAGAGGCTGTCATGCTCGAGGGCATCACTGCCACGGCAATGGCAAAGAAAGTGGTTGTCGTGGAGGATACATTCATTTACAACAGTGCTGCCTACAAGACGCCTGAAGGGTCGGCTGTAGAGGAACTGATACGACTCATCCCCGGTGCAAAGGTAGACGATTCGGGCAATATCACTATCAACGGCAAGACAGTGAAGAAAATCAAAATGGACGGCAAGGAGTTCATGAACGGCGACACGCAGACAGCAATAAAGAATCTGCCTACCGCCATAGTTGAGCAGGTGAAGGCATATGAGGCTAAAAGCGACCGAAGCCGCATAACGGGCATTGACGACGGTGAGGACGAGATGACACTGGATTTCTCTATTAAGCGTGGCATGAACAAAGGTGTAATAGGACACCTTGACCTTGGATATGGCACCCACGACCGATATGCAGAGCGAATGATGCTGGGAATGTTTAAGGACAACCTGAGAATGATGAGTTTTGGCAATTTCAATAATGTCAACAACATTGGCTTTGGCGGTCGCGGCGGAGGGTTCGGTCGCAACCGCAACGGATTGAACACTGCCAATATGGTCGGCGTGAACTTCAATTACGAGAAAAAAGACCTGTTGAAATGGGACGGTTCCGTTCGATGGAACCACAATACCTCAAATCAATACACCAAGAGCTCGAGCGAGAACTTCGTCATTGGCAACCGGAGTTTCTCCAACTCGCTGTCGCAAAACTACTCCAAGGACAAGCGTTGGAATGCTCAGATGCGCTTTGAGTGGACGCCCGACTCGATGACAAACATTTTGTTCCGTCCGTCTTTCAGTTACAGCGATAACGACTCGCGCTCGGGAGGAATAAGTGCAACCTTCGACAAAGACCCTTTTGAGAATACAGGCTATCGTTATACCGTTGAGCAGATGGACGAGATTCTCGCCGCAATGGAAGCGCTCGGGCTGGCAAAGAACTCACGCACTAACAGCCAACTCTCGTATGGCGACTCAAAGAATGTGAGAGGAAGGATGCAGATAAACCGCAAACTTAACACCGCCGGTCGTAACATCGGCTTAAATATTGATGCCAACTACACGACATCGAATAACAAGTCGCTGTCAACGCAGAACGTACGCCTCTATCAGGTTCAGGACAAAGACTACAGCATAAACCCGAATCGGTCATTAGGACGCATATGCTTAGATTTGTTATTACCATCATGCTTCCTTACTGCTTTAGTCCGCTTGCCGGCATCTGCGCTGCCATTTCATCTCGACGTAGCCCGCTACGCCTTCGATGAAACGTCTGCACATCTGCTCAACAATCGAACAAAATCAGTCAAGGACTCTAATGACCAATTCGGGATAAACAGATGGAATCTAACGCCTTCTACAAACTGGAACTACTCGGCAGAACTATTATACAGCGAGCCTATCGCACAGAAGACGTATCTGCAATTCTCATATAAGTTCACTAACAGTTACTCGAAGTCTGACCGTTCGACGTATGATTTCAGCGATTTCTCCGCTCTGCCTGCCGACTATGCTCATCTGCTCTCGTCGCTTGGTATAAACAATATCCCCGATTATCGCCGATGGGACTATTATATACTTAGCAACTATGAGGATTTCTATGACCAGTCGGTGAGCCGCTTTTCAGAGTACAGTAACTACACCCACGATATAGAACTGCAGTTTCGCCGTGTACGCGATAACTACAATTTCAACTTCGGTGTGCTCGCACAGCCACAGCATCAAGTGTTCCGCCAACGCTATCTGAGCACCACTACCGACCGTGCCCACAGTGTGTTCAATGTCAGTCCTACGGCTGATTTCCGTTATCACTTCACAAAGCAGCATCAGTTGCGGTTCAGATATCGTGGACGTACGGCGCAGCCTTCAATGGAAAGCATGCTCGAGATAACCGACAACTCCGACCCGATGAATATCACCGTGGGCAATCCGAACCTTAAGCCGTCGTTTACTAACAATTTCAACCTGTTCTATAATAATTATATTACCAGCTATTCACGTAATATCCTATTCGGAATGGGTTTCTCAAACACGCGTAACGCAACGGTTCGCAGTGTCGCTTATGATAATGTAACTGGTGCACGCACGAATACATATCAGAATATCAATGGTAACTGGAATGCTGATGTATGGGCGGAATACAGCCAGTCGCTCGACTCTATCGGGCGCTGGTTTGTGACAACTCATCCGGAATATAATTATAGCAACAACGTAGGTCTGGTAGCTCTCAACCGCAATGCCGACCCGCAGAAGAGCATCACACGTGTTCATAACATCGGTGAGCGCCTGTCAGGCAGTTTCCGTAACAGTTGGTTGAATGTCGATATTGACGGAAATGTTAACTACATTCATTCCACAAACGACACCCAGCCGTCAGCAAATCTTGACACTTGGTCGTTCGCTTACGGTGGCAGCATGCAGATAACATTGCCTTGGAACACACAGCTGTCTACCGATATGCACATGCGCAGCCGCAGAGGTTATAACGATGCGTCGCTCAATACCAACGAACTGATATGGAACATACAGGTAAGCCAGAGCTTCCTTCGTGCAAAGAACCTCGTCGTATATCTGCAGTTCTATGATATTCTGCAGAACCAGAGCAACCTTACTCGAGTGATAAACGAGCGTATGCGTAGCGATACGGAGTATAATTCTATCAATTCGTTCGCCATGTTGCGCATCTCTTACCGCTTCCAGACTATGGGTGGAAAGTCGTCGAGAGAGCATATGAGACCTACTGATGGCCGTCCGGACTTTAGTCGTCCTGAGTTCCGCGGTAGCGGCGGACAGCATGGTAGCGGTGGTCCTCCGCCAGTACACGGTGGCGGCTTTGGCGGATAAAGCTAATAATGTAATATAACAATAAACCCAAATCTGACAACCGATTTGGGTTTATTCGTCGAAATCAAATTCATCGTACTCGTCGTCGTCAAAGCCGAAAGTCATTGGTTCGATGAAGTTGTCGAGTGCACGACGCTCTTTCTTCGTAGGACGGCCGGTGCCACGGGCACGGTCGATGAATCCGCTGATGCGCGACATCTCAAGCAATTCATACTGCTTGGCGTCGGTCACATTCTCATAGACTTCTGCAACGAGCTTCGCACCCACACGCTGCTCTATGCAGTTGAGAATCTTGAAAGAGTAGGTGACAGGCGGTTTCTTTACCGATATAATATCCCCAATCTTGACCGTTGATGAAGGCTTCAGGTTTATATTGCCTTTTCTTATACGGTTGTTCTTGCAGGCATTCGCCGCAATGGTGCGGGTCTTGAATATTCGTGCTGCCCATAACCACTTGTCAAGACGTGCTTCGGAATGTATCTTTAGTTCTGCCATAGTGATACCTTTATTTCTTTTCTTCCCCTTCGTTATGGGCGGTTTTCGCCTGTTTCTTGTTGTTATATTGATTCATCGTGCGCTCCACTCCCTGCATCACAAAACTTTCTATCACATCGCAAGCCTGTTCTATACATGGGTCGAGCGCTTCTCTCTCCTCTGCGGAGAACTTTCCGAGCACCCAGTCCACCTGTCCGCCTTGGTTGAAGGCGTTGCCGATGCCTATTCTCAGCCGTGCATAGTCCTGACCGATAAGTTGCTGAATATGTCCTAAACCGTTGTGCCCTCCGTTTGAACCCTTGCCTTTCAGTCGTATGGTGCCCACCGGCAGTGCCAGTTCGTCGGAGATTACAAGCAACCGTACGTTGTCGATGTTCTCTTTGTTCAACCAGTAACGCACGGCATTACCACTAAGATTCATATATGTAGTAGGCTTCAGCAGGAATAGCTTGCGTCCTCGCAGACTTGTCTCAGCTACGAAGCCATATCGTTTGTCCTCAAAGGCGACGCCTTTCTTCTCTGCAAAGGTATCGAGCACCATCCAGCCGGCATTGTGTCGTGTCTCGTGATATTCGGCTCCGGGGTTGCCCAGACCGACTATTAGATATTTGTCCATCTCGTTTTGTTTTGATGTATGTGACTCATATAACCTGCTTGACCCCAAACCGGGACCATATTATGTTTTCCACTCAACTTTCTGTATTCTCTATTATACTCGGATAAGGGAAAATCAGATGAAATGTTTTCTTAAAAGCAAGGACCGACCTCGTTGGAGACCGGTCCTATTCTTTTTCATCTGTTGGACAGACTTTTTTCGATTATTCCTTCGCAGCGGCAGCAGCGGCAGCACGAGTCATCTTGACTGAGCAAACGATAACCTCCTTGCTGGTTGCAAGCTCAAGTCCTTCGTAGCTGAGCTGACCAACCTTGATAGACTTGCCGATCTTCAATGCCGTAACGTCAACGTCGAGCTTCTCAGGAATCTGCTTGTAAGGTGCTGTAACAGCAATCTTACGGATAGAAAGACTCATACGTCCACCATCACGTACACCCTGTGCAAGACCAACTAAGTTTACCGGGATGCCGATAGTAATTGGTTTTGTCTCATTTACCTCATAGAAGTCTGCATGAAGGAGAGCGTCTGTTACAGGGTGGAACTGGAGTTCCTTGATAACAGCAATCTTCTTCTCGCCCTCGATGTTGATGTTGCAAACGAGTACGTCAGGAGTATAAACTGCCTTGCGAATCTCGTTGAAAGGGATAGTGAACTGTGTTGCTACTGGCAGACCGTTCTCTCCTCTTACCTCACCGTAAATGTTACATGGGATGAGTCCCTCTTTGCGAAGAGCCTTTGTAGACTTCTTGCCCGTCTCGGCGCGCTTTACGCCATTAAGAGTGATTTCTTTCATTTTGTGTTACTCTAAATTAAGTTGTTGATAAATTACGATGTCCGTATTTCGACCATCGGGCTTAATTCGCCATCACACGAATGTGCCTCCCTTTGTGGAGGGGTTGCAAAAAAGCGCTGCAAAGGTACGAATTTTTCTTCATTCACGCAAAGATTATACTTAATTATTATGAAATAAACGTTGTTTTTCTTGGCTGTTACCGCAAAAAAATGTATTTTTGCAGTAGTAATTGAAAAGAGTAAGACACTAATTATTAGAGAATGATTAACCGTGAACTTATACGAATAAAGATAGTGCAGCTTGTTTATGCGTACTATCTTAATGGTGGCAAGTCGTTGGACATTGCCGAGAAAGAATTGATTACCAGTCTTTCCAAGGGTTATCAGTTGTATAATCACCTGCTTGGTCTGATACTGGCTATTACCAATGAAGAACGTCTTCGTTATGATATTCTTGTTCAGCGTGCAGAGCGTGAAGGGAAGGAACGTCCTTCGTCACGATTCGCCTACAATCGTTTTGCGGCACAGCTCGAGGAGAATGAGCAACTAAGGGCAAATCTTGACAGCTATGGACTCACATGGCGTGATAACGTGGAGTTTGTCCGTGGTCTCTGCACGATGATTGAACAGAGCGAGACATACAATGACTATATGTCGGCAACGGAGAACGACTACAATGCCGATCGTGAGGTATGGCGCAAACTATATAAGCAGATTATCGGAAACAACGAGTCGCTTTATTCTATCCTTGAGGAGAAATCACTCTATTGGAACGACGACAAGGACGTGGTCGACTCATTCGTGTTGAAGACCATCAAACGCTTTGATCCTGCGAAAAAGGGGCAGCAGGAATTACTTCCGGAGTTTAAAGACGACGAGGATAGGGAGTATGCACTCGGTCTGTTCCGCGCGGCATTGAAAAATGAGCGTGAGTATCAGGATATGATACAGCAGTATTCACGTAACTGGCAGCTCTCGCGTATGCCGTTCACCGATATAGTCATCATGCAGATTGCGCTGGCGGAGATGCTTACTTTTCCTGCTATTCCACTGAGCGTTACTATCAACGAGTATGTTGAGCTTTCGAAATCATACAGTACTCCACGCAGTGCAGGTTATATCAACGGAATGCTCGACACCATAGCGCGTGCCCTGCATAAGGAAGGCAGGCTGTGGAAGCAAATTGAAAAATGATATTAATCCAGTCGTTAAATATTAAAATACTTATAAAGATATGATGCAGATTTTTCTCGCTGCTCAGCAGCAGGGTGGAGGCATGAGCTTCCTCGTAATGTTGTTAGCGATGTTCGCTATCGTGTGGTTCCTTATGATTCGTCCTCAGCAGAAGAAGCAAAAGGAGATACGCAGTTTCCAGAATTCCATAGAAAAAGGCGCAACGGTTGTCACCAGCGGAGGCGTTTACGGTACTGTTGTTAGTGTTGACCATGCGACAGCAAAGGTTGAGTTAGAGATTGCAAAAGGTGTTGTTGTCACCGTAGACAAGAATTATGTCTTCGCTGCTGTCAAGGATATGCCTGCTAAGTAAGGAAGCTTTCCGTCTGTTTCGGCCGAGCAGAGAATATTTCGTCTTCGCGTTCTTCTTATTGCTCAGTGGAGTCATCTGGCTCGCTGTATCACTGAACGATTATTATGAGCGTGAGATGGTTATTCCTGTACTCATAACTGATATCCCGAAAACCGTCGCCATGAACGATGGAGCTGAAGATACAATCCGTGTCACAGTACGTGACAAGGGTTATAGCTTTATAAATTACATCTACGGAGGCGAAATAGGAACGATTAAATTAAAATTCGATACCTACAAACGTAAGTCGGGAACACTCGCAGTAAACAGTGCAGAACTGAAGAAGAACATCCTGCGTGTGTTGGAGAATACGGCTACAGTAACGTCTATAAAGCCCGATAAACTGGAGTATTCCTATTCTTATGGAGTGTCGAAGGTGGTTCCTATACGTCTGGCAGGGCGCATAGAGCCTGCCGAGGCTTATTATATTGCCCAGACGCAGATTATCCCAGACCATGTGACGATATATGTCAGCAAGTCAATTGCCGATAGTGTCAAATATGTGACTACCGAGGAACTTAATATAACGAACTTCTCAGACTCCGTTAATATTAATGCCAGATTGAAGCCTATGCGTGGCGTTAACTTCAGTCAAAACACTGTTAATGTACGCCTTCTGGCTGACATCTTGACAGAGGAGGAGGTGGAGGTTCCGGTCACGGCTGTCAATGTTCCTGAGGGAGTGTCGCTCCGTTTCTTCCCGTCGCGTGTGAAAGTGAAGTATGTTGTCGGCGTTTCGCTGACCAACGAGATTAGCTCTTCCGGTTTCATCGTGCAGGCTGACTATAAGGACATCACACCCGGCACGGATAAATGTAAAATTCAGCTTGTCAAGCGCCCACACGCTGTGATGAGAGCATCGACGGTGGTTAAACAGATCGACTATCTCATTGAAAACTAATCTCTATGGTCATAGCAATCACCGGTGGTATCGGCAGCGGCAAGTCTTATGTGTGCAGTCTGCTTGAACAGCGCGGCATATCTGTCTACGATTGCGATTTTGCTGCCAAACGTCTCATGCGTGAGTCGAAGAGTCTGCAGCGCAGGTTGACAGAGACTGTCGGTGAGGAAGTGTTTCCCAACGGCAAACTCGACAAGGCTCTGCTCTCGAGATTCATAGTCACCAGTGATGCGAATGCCCAGAAGGTCAACGCCGTGGTTCATCCTGCAGTGGCTGACGATTTTATGACGTCGGGACTGGAGTGGTTTGAGAGTGCCATTCTTTTTGAGAGTGGATTCGTTTCGCGCGTACATATCGACTATATAGTATGTGTCGTGGCACCTCTTGAGGAGAGAGTCAGTCGCATCATGCGTCGTGATTCTATCTCCCGTGATAAAGCCCTTGAGTGGATAAACCGCCAAATGTCGCAGGAGGAGAAAGCCGTGAAGGCTGACTTCTGCATAATCAATGATAGGGAAAATGATTTAGACGCTCAGATAGATCGTCTTTTAGAAGAAATAAATAACAAACGAAAAAAATAATTACAATTAATTACAATGGAAACAATTCTTGCTATTTCAGGCAAGCCAGGGCTTTACCGTATGGTGAGCCGTGGCAACAAAAATCTCATTGTCGAGTCGCTCGACGATAAGCGACGCCGTATGCCGGCATTCGCTACCGACCGCATTACCTCGCTCTCTGACATCGCAATGTTCACCGACGACGAGGATGTGGCACTATGGAAAGTGCTCGCTGCTGTCGGAGCAAAGGAAGAGAACAAAGTCAGTTCACTCGACTACAGGAAGTGTTCTGCCGCCGAGCTGCACGAGTATTTCGCGTCAGTACTTCCTAACTACGACCGTGACCGTGTACACGATTCGGACATAAAGAAACTCATACAGTGGTATAACATCCTCATTGAGAATGGCATCACTGATTTTAAGGCAACTCTTGCCGCTTCTGAAGAGGAAGAAGCAGAATAAATTTTTGCCTTAACCCCCAATCGTTCAATAGACTGTAGCACGTTTTATTATACGAAATCGGTCAATATAGTGCAGTGCACTAATGGCGGAACATGATAAATCACGCCCCTATGGCTGACGCATCTGTTTGCCCTCTTCTCCACAATCATACGAAATCAGTTTGGAATCTATTGAATGGTTAGGGTAAAAAACTACCTGCGCTCCCTCTCCGTCTCTTGAAAAAGGAGAGTGGCGCGTTTTCATCATCTATGCTGAGAAGTGTGGACAATGGAAGAAAAGAGTTGGTATAACCTCTTAAAAAACCGTGGGGAGTAGTAGAGCACCTCCTCAACAATTAAAACTAAAATGAAAAAGCAACAATTAAGTTTGGCATTTGTCGTAATGGGCATGCTGTTTTGTGTATGTCTTATTACAAGTAATCTTCTCGAAACAAAACTGTTTCATGTCTTCGGACAGGTGAACCTCACTTGTGGTTTCATCGTGTTTCCAATCTCTTACATCATTAACGACTGCATCGCTGAGGTGTGGGGCTACCGCAAGGCGCGCCTCATTATCTGGCTTGGCTTCATGATGAACTTCTTTGTGGTTCTCATGGGCGGACTGGCGTGTGTGCTTCCTCCTATAGTGCCGGGCAGCGATGCCTCGTTCCATGAGGTGTTTGGCTTTGCCCCGCAGGTGGCAGTGGCAAGTTTCACAGCCTTCATCGTTGGTTCGTTCCTCAATGCGTGGGTGATGAGCAGGATGAAGATAGCAGCACGCGACAGCAGCCATTTCAACATTCAGTTTTCTTTGCGTGCCATACTCTCGACGATAGTCGGCGAGGGGGCCGACTCGCTCATCTTCTTCCCTCTGGCGTTCTATCTCCTTCCGATGCTCGTCGAAGAGCAACCGAAGGTCAGTGTCGACATTCTGATGAGCCTGATGCTCACACAGGTAGTGGCGAAGACACTCTACGAGGTGCTTGTTCTGCCGCTCACAATCCGTGTCGTGAAATTCGTGAAGAAATACGAGGAAGTGGATGTCTACGACGAGAATATCTCTTATAACCCCCTTAAAATTAATCAACTGTAATTATGAGTAATCGTGAAAAAGAAGGTTTGCAACATCTTGGTAGCAAGACAGAATACAAGAGTGACTATGCTCCGGAGGTACTGGAGAGTTTCCTCAACAAGCATCTCGATAACGACTATTGGGTGAAGTTCAATTGTCCGGAGTTCACGTCGTTGTGTCCTATCACCGGGCAGCCTGACTTTGCAGAAATAGTTATCTCCTACATTCCTGGCGAGCGCATGGTCGAGTCGAAGAGCCTGAAACTCTATCTGTTCTCTTTCCGCAATCATGGCGACTTCCACGAGGACTGTGTGAATGTCATCATGAAGGACCTGATAGCGCTCATGTCGCCAAAATATATCGAAGTGACGGGTCTGTTTACTCCTCGTGGAGGCATCTCCATTCATCCTTATGCAAACTACGGCATGCCCGGAACAAAGTACGAGCGGATAGCCGAGGAACGCTTCGTCAGACACGAGTAAGCTTCTGAAAAGAACTTACAAAGTTCGGATTCTGATGCCGCGACGTTGCGATATTTACCGACACGAAACGTGACGGCTTCAAATACGCCGTTTTTGAACGGTTTGATTAATTCGCTGAGTGTCAATGGGTTCTGCTTTCCGACTGTTGCAAATGGCATCCGATTGGTGCGGAAAGGGGCACAATGAACGTGTAAAGCCAATGAAATTACCTTATATAAAGGGCGGAATGACAATCTCATTCCGCCCTTTTTTGGTTCTTATTTCTATGGTTCTATAGCAAGTCAGCTGTGATTCGCTTATTTTTGCTTACAGAAATCATCGTTTTCGTGCGGTGAAACGGGAAACCCATTTCCAGAAGATTAAAATCAGGAAACGGATTTTCTTATCTTTTATATTTACAATTGTTGGTATCCGGTAAAAACTGATTGAAAGTTCTGTGCCTTCCACGAGCCGAGAGAGGGGCGACATTTGCCGGAAAGCGTAAGGGCGTGATTTATCACGTTCCGCAATCTCCGAGAAATAAATAATCCCGAATCGGTCATTAGAGTCCTTGACTGATTTTGTTCGATTGTTGAGCATAT
>CAJPPF010000056.1 GCA_905372445.1 uncultured Prevotella sp.
TTTAGTGCTGAAGATGGAGTAAAGTTAAACAAAAGTATTCAAACAAACGTCATGGCATTGAAAAGCCTGCAGAGACCAACCACAATACAAAACAAGCATCCATACATACACTCTGAATTAACAAAGGACAATATATGACGAAAATAAAGAAATAAGCCTCCGTTTAATTTGCTGATTTGAACAGAATTGCTTAACTTCGCAATGAAAACAGTTCATCAATGACAATGTTAACCACAATATTATGGGAAAAGAAATAAAATTAAATGATATAGAGTTTCATCATGAGCTTGCCGTGCAGCTACGTTACACTGATGCCGATATGCAAGGACATGTGAACAACACCATTTATTTCCAGTATTTCAACATGGCATACATCAACTACCTTGATACTCTGTCGCTGACCATCGACACACATTCCGGCATTGTCGTTGCCCATGTTGACTGCGATTTCATTTCCCCTGTTCATATCGGCGACAATGTGACAGTGCAGACTGCAGTCACATTTATAGGCAACAAAAGTTTCACCATAGAGTCGCGCCTCGTCGACACCAACTCTGATGAAGTGCGCGCCAAAGCAACATACATAATGTGTTCATTCGATCTCGACAATCAGCGCTCAATGAAAGTGCCCGAGACATGGATTGATGCAATGGAGAAATACGAGCAACGAAGACTTCGCGCGTAAACCCGACGGCGAGCCGTACAGCACAATAAATAATAACACCTTATATATTATAACGTGAGTTTGGAATAAATTTTCTAAAAGCATGAGTGTTTTTAATGCTTGATTGCCGAGGGCGGAACGTGATAAATTAAATCCCTTCGACATTGTGAATAAATTCAACAAAAAGCCTTTTCTAAGCATACATACAGCCGATATTCGCCGGCGAGTTGTCGTTCGTCGACGAAAAACGCTTATTTTTGGCATTACGCCAAAGCTGCTGATAATCAAGAAAATAAAAGTTTTTTGGTTCTGACAAAAACATGAATCAGTTTCAAGAACCTACGTTTCTTGATTCTAAAACCGCCGTTTCTTGCTGATAAAACCATCGTTTTCAGCATCAAGAATCACCGTTTTTTGGGATAAAAAGCGTGGAATAAAGTAGTTTTATGCTTTTGTCGGTTCTCGAAGACATAGTTTTATGACATGCAGACTTGGCAAATTAGCGCTTTTAATTTTCTATTTCGCCGAAAATCGCGATGATGATTTTCCTTTACAACACGTCAACTTCAAGATATGATGTCTGTGACTTTTACAAGACCGTTATTGTCCGGAACTGGAATTATAGAGCTGACAGTATCTTCTGCCGGCTTTTTTATTACTATGAATTAGTATCGCGCACGATGTTAGTTAAGAGTGGTTAAATGTTAGCAAACATCGCTTGCGATATAAAAGATTATTATTATCTTTGCAAAAGAAAACCAGAGACACGCAATGCTATGCAGGCTATGTCGGCTGTTTTTCATCTGCCGCACTCCATGTAAGGTGACCTCACATCGTAAGAAGGCTGTTGTATGACCATACAGACAAGTGCATCACTGCAACTAAGGGCATAGCATCAGAAAAAGCAATCAAGTTCTATGCAGGCACGATACGAAACAAATAAAATATAAAATATGAAGCGCATTTTAATTACATTTACAATGATGGCAGCAGCCATTACAGGATTTAGTCAGAACAATAATATTCACATTAATAAAACCAATAACAATATGGCAACAGTTTATGATTTCAATTTGAACGACAAGAAAGGTAACGTAGTAAATCTTTCTGACTATAAAGGCAAAGTATTGCTTATCGTCAACACTGCAACAGGTTGCGGTTTCACACCACAATATGAAGCCCTTGAGGCAATGTACAGACGTTTGAACAGCAAAGGCTTTGAGATTCTCGACGTCCCCTGCGACCAGTTCGGTCATCAGGCACCAGGCTCTGACGAGGAAATCAGTGAGTTCTGCTCAGTAAAATTCGGTACAACTTTCCCACAGTTCAAAAAGAGCGAGGTGAATGGTGCAAACGCTCTGCCACTATATACATGGCTTAAGGAGCAGAAGGGATTCACAGGACATTACGAACAGAAACTTGCCGATGTAATGGAGAAGCTCTACAACGAGCACAACCCGGAGCCACGCAAGCAGGATGATATCAAGTGGAATTTCACCAAGTTCCTGATCGACGATAAGGGTAACGTCGTAGAGCGTTTCGAGCCAACAGAAGACCTTGCTACCGTCGAGGAGCGCATAGTAGCACTACTCGGAGAATAACAGCAATGGCAAACGAAAAACAGAAACTCGATAATCAGCTCTGTTTTCGTCTTTACACTGCATCAAGGCTGATGACTCAGGCATACGAACCGTTATTCAAACCATTTGGCATCACCTACACGCAATATCTCGTCCTGATGGTGTTATGGGAGAAGGACGAACAGCCTGTCAACGATATTGGCAAACGTCTGTACCTTGGCATCAACACCACTTCACCACTTATAAAGCGTATGGAGAAAATGGAACTCGTAGCACGACGTGACAGTGAGACGGATAAACGACAGCAGATAGTCTACCTCACAGCGAAAGGTAAGGCAATGAAGCGTCGGGCGAAAAACATTCCAGACTGTATCATAAACAAAATCAACGACAGCGAACTGAAATTAGACAGGCTTATCTCAATAGCACCACTGCTCGACGAGTTTATAGAGAAGATGAGCAAATAGAGGATGAAGTATTTAACACAAATCGGTTAATATATGCTGAACTGATTTAGTCTGATTGTGGAGAAGAGGTTAAACAGATGCGTCAGCCGTAGGGGACGTGATTTATCACGTTCCGCCATTAGTTCACTGCATTATATTGACCGATTTCGTATAATAAAAACACACTGCAGTCTATTTACAGATTGCCTCTATAAATATATATACCACCCGTTTTTATTCTACTGGTGTAAAAGGGAGTTTATATATGTTTGGGATAATCACATCAACGACATGAAATGGATAGAACGTGTGACGGCGGAACGTGATAAATCACACCCCTTTTACAGTTCACACCATTATCTGGTAGACGGAAAGGTCTTTGGAGAAAAACGTATCCCGATCTGGCGCAATAATAAGGTGAATGTGGTCTACACGTACTTTTCCATTGCTATGAATGTAATGACGCCGAGCAACAGTGCGTAGGTGGCTTGTTTCTGATAACCGTGGGCATGCGTTTCTGGAATCAGTTCGTCGCTGGTGACATATAGCATTGCTCCGCCAGCAAACCCCAGCATCACAGGCAGGAACATCTCAGACAATGAACCCATGCCGAATCCGACCCACACTCCAATGACCTCAAGCAAACCTATCACCAACGAGATGACCACAGTTCGCATCTTCGACACGCCCGCCATCAGCAAAGGGGCAATAATTACCATACCCTCGGGAATATTCTGCAGAGCTATACCTACACTCACCGACCAGTCGGTCTCGACAGTGCTCATACTCACACCTGCCGCCATGCCTTCAGGCATCTTATGCAGGGCTATTGCCATTACAAAGAGCAGGATTTTATCAAGCGACTTATTGTTTAAGTGTTCCTCTTCATCAAGACCTGTTATATGATGAAGATGCGGAGTGATAAGGTCAAGCACGTTTAGAAAGAGCGCTCCCAGCATCACTCCTACCGCAATCATCCACCAAGGAAGGGATGTAGTCATATTGAAAGCGTTAACAATCAGCCCCAACATTGAGGCTGCAAGCATTATTCCGGCACAATAGCCTAAAATGGCATCGTTCCACTTATGCGGCAATTCCTTGATAAAGAATCCCAGCAGCGAACCCATAAATATCGAACCAGCCAGTCCGGCGGCACTAATCCATATCTGAGACATAACGTATTATATTAAACAATGTATGGCAGGTTCTGTAAACGGCTTTGATGCTATCCGGTTCAATTTCTCTTATTGTTTAGTCCCATATCTTATTTCTCACCGCTATACTTTTGCAAAGTTATTACGCAAGTGCAACACTTCACACCCCGTCATTCTCCTGCAAAGTCCGATCAGCATAAATATAAAATATGAAACGACTTTATTTCAGAACCTCCCATAATATAATACAAAGGTAATAAATAATTCCTACACATGGTAACTTTCACAGTAAAAATTTGAAGAAGGCTTTTCCACTACTTCCTATTCACAATATCCGGAAGCGTGCAAAAAAGGATAGAATCGCAACACAAAGACGACATAAATCAGGCGAAGAGATGCCGTCGACGCAAATCCAACACTGCAAATATGCCTCTTTTTGGTCAATTAGGAATTTAAAAGTAGGATAAATGATTTGTTTCTGAATGCTCAGAACTGCCTTATAGTATTATAATTAACACAAGTTCGGAATAAATTTTCTAAAATCAGGAATGCTTTAATGCTTGATTGCACAAGCGAAACGTGATGAACAACGACTTGTTTATCAATGCGGAACATGATGAATCACGTCCATACGGCTGACGTCACGCCATTTCCTGTTATACGCAAAGAACATCGTTAGAGAAAAACTTATCCTGAACTGGCATTATAATGATTGCTTATATATAACTTTTTTGCTGGCTGTTTTATAAATTCTTATCCCGAATCGGCGGTATAGCCTACATACACCAAAAGTATGTTTTAAACCCAAAATGGTTATTGTATTATTGAGTACGCTCGTTCTTAATCCCAGAACTTTGAAGCTATCTCAACATATTCACAACGCCCTTCTATATAGTCATCGAAGAGATCTATAGCCGACAGACCTCCAGGCAGATGACAACTGCTACAGTAGCCACACGACGGAGCATTACAATTATGTTTGGTGAGAACGAATTTCAGACGTTCTTCACGATCAGAAAAATCTTTCTGTGGTGCTGGCATAGTTTTCCGTAATTTATTCTTCACAACAAAATTAGCATTATTTCCTCAAGCGACAAAGAAAAATAGCAGATAGCTTATCACAAACAGTGAAAATTAATGTCACAGGACAAATAATCAAGGAAAAACTTTGTCATGTAGGAAAAATATTGTAACTTTGCACTCTACAAATAGAAATGTGCTATACCGAACTCTGCAACGAGCTACGGATTTAAAATATGCTCAATGCTTACGGAGGCGCATGTTTGCTATCCGAGAAAGAAGAATTTATTCACATATTAAATATAATATAACAACGAAATGAAAAAAGGTATTCACCCAGACAACTATCGCCCCGTCGTATTCAAGGATATGTCTAACGGCGATATGTTCCTCTCAAAGTCTACATGCAAGAGTAATGAGACAGTAGAATTTGAAGGCGAGACTTATCCAGTGGTAAAGATTGAAATCTCAAACACCTCTCACCCATTTTACACAGGTAAGAGCAAGCTTGTTGATACAGCAGGTCGTGTTGATCGCTTCATGAACCGCTACGGAAACCTCAAGAAGTAATCCTTTTCGATATATACTTATATATAAGAAAATGACGCAAGAGTGCATTCAAACATAGTTGCATATATGTTTGAATGCACTTTACTTTTTATCATTATTTTCGTTTAATACGATTTGAGAATCACTCGAAACGACAAACCGAACCAAATACGATAAGACTATGACACATACAAAATGTTTGATTATAGGCAGTGGTCCTGCAGGATATACTGCTGCGATATATGCCGGACGTGCAAACCTCCATCCGGTGCAATACTGTGGCATGCAGACGGGTGGACAGCTCACACAGACCACAGAAGTAGAGAATTTCCCTGGCTATCCTCAGGGCATTGATGGCAATCAGATGATGTTCGACCTGCGTCAGCAGGCTGAGCGCTTCGGTGCAGACATACGCGACGGAATGATAACAAAGGTAGACTTCTCTTCACGTCCTTTCCATCTGTGGACAGACCTGGACGAGGAGATTGTAGCCGATACGGTGATTATTGCCACTGGCGCGTCAGCTAAATACCTCGGTCTTGACGACGAGAAGAAATACAACGGTCAGGGTGTTTCCGCATGTGCCACCTGCGACGGATTCTTCTACCGCAATAAGACCGTAGCCGTAGTAGGCGGTGGCGACACAGCCTGCGAGGAAGCACTGTATCTGTCGCAGCTCTGCAGTAAGGTATATATGATTGTACGTAAGAACTATCTGCGCGCTTCCGACGTGATGCGCAAGCGTGTTGAAGACAACGAAAAGATAGAAGTTCTCTACGAGCACAACACTCTCGGACTCTATGGCGATAACGGCGTAGAGGGAGCACACCTCGTTAAACGTAAAGGTGAGCCTGACGAAGAAAAAGTGGACATCGCAATCGACGGTTTCTTCCTTGCCATTGGTCACACACCAAACACCGATGTCTTCGCTGATTTCATAGACCGCGACAGCACAGGATACATAAAGACAATAGCAGGCACGCCACGTACAAATGTCGAAGGCGTCTTCGCTGCCGGCGACTGTGCCGACCCTCACTATCGTCAGGCTATCGTTGCCGCAGGCTCAGGCTGCATGGCGGCTCTTGAGGCTGAGCGACTTCTGAATCAGTAATAAGCCCACGAAGGTTATGACACCGTTGACCATAAGCAGTTCATAACCAAAATTATAATCCCATTGGCTCGATGTGAACGAGTTCAAAAGGAAACAAAGCAATGGCGATAATACACATACCGCCCACACAAAGCCACCTCTCGGGGTGGCTTTTTTATTGCCCATGAATCGTGCAAAGACAAACAGCCCAAGCAGCGGACCGTAGGTATAGCCGCAGATGGTATATATCACATCGATGATATTCCTTGATCCTGCGGCATTCACAACAAGGATTATCACACCGAAGACAATAGCCAAAACGACATGTGCCTTCTTTCGGAAAGCCTCATCATCAGCCTTACCACGTATATCAATGCAATATGACGTCGTCATTGACGTCAGTGCCGAGTCTGCCGATGAGAAAGATGCTGCCACAATACCTATGGTAAACAGCACGACAACGCTCTCCCCCAGCCTACCCGACGCGGCAAACATCGGCAACAGTTCGTCGCCTGAGACGGGCATGGGCAGCCCTTCTTTCTGACAGAGCAACGACAAGAGTACACCGAGAAAGAGGAACAGCAGATTGACGGGCACAAATGCCACGCCATAGGTACACATATCTTTCTGAGCATCGCGAAGGCTCTTGCATGTGAGGTTCTTCTGCATCATGTCCTGATCAAGACCCGTCATGACTATGACAATGAAGATGCCAGACAGAAACTGCTTCCAGAAATACTGTTTGGAAACGGGGTCGTCGAACACAAACCAGCGCGAACGCTCATCGGCAACCACCGCCGTTACCGCCTGCGAGAATGACATATCAAGAGCACCGACCACCTTGGCAACTATCATCGTCAGCGCAGCAAACATACATACGGTTTGTAAGGTGTCGGTCCACACGAGGGTCTTGATGCCTCCCCTGCGAGTATATATCCATATGCAGAACACAAGTCCAACAACTGTAACGATGAACGGAATGCCAAGGTCGTCAAATACAAACCGCTGCAAAATCATGCAGACGACATAGAAACGCACTGCCGCACCGATCATCTTCGACACAAGAAAGAATGATGCACCGGTCTTATAGGCATCACTACCAAGCCGTTGCTCGAGATATGAGTATATCGTTATGAGGTTATACTTATAATATATAGGTAACAGCACGAACGCCACGAGGACATAGCCAAGAATAAATCCAAGGCATGTCTGCATATATGTCATGCCGATAGTGTTGACCATGCCCGGCACACTGACAAAGGTCACACCTGATATGCTTGCTCCGACCATGCCGAAAGCCACCATATACCATGGTGATTTACGCCCGGCACGAAAAAACACGTCATTGTCTGATCTTCTGCCCGTGATAATACGGCTATAGGCAATCAGCAAAAGGAAATAAACTAATATGGTAATTATAATGAGCATATTATTGGATTGAGTACTAAGTCGGAATCTGATAATCTATTTATATCGAAAGCATTGCACGCAGAATCTTCACTGCCTCGCCGACGGAATCGACATCATTTATACGCAGTAGCCGTCGTCCGCTCACCTCCTTGAAGTCGCATCGGCGGGCATTATGTCCCACATAATCAAGTACATTGCCAAACGTGCGACTTTGATAGTAGGAACTCTGCGCGTTAGAAACGAACTGCATATTCATCACTCCCTTACGCAGCATGATCTTCTCGCATCCCAACGATCGTCCCAGACGGCGCAACAAAACCACCTGCATGAGCTCTTCTCCCTCATGCGGCACAGGTCCGAAGCGGTCGACAAGCCGCTGACGGTAAGCGTCAAGTTCCTTATCGTCCTGAATATTATCAAGTTCGCGATACAACAGCATACGCTCCGATGCACCCGGTACATACTGATCGGGATAGTACATCTCAAGATCGCTCTCCAAGGCACAGTCGTCAACAAACTCATCTGCATTAATATCATTACCCCGGGCAATCTCTTCGGCATAGAGATCCTGAAATTCATCGTTCTTCAGTTCAGTGACTGCCTGCGAAAGAATCTTCTGATACATCTCATATCCGAGGTCTTCCATGAATCCACTCTGCTCCGCACCAAGAAGATTTCCTGCCCCTCGTATGTCAAGATCCTGCATGGCAAGGGCGAAACCGGAGCCAAGATCAGAGAATGTCTCCAGCGCTTCCAGACGTCGTTTGGCATCGGGATTCAACGCGCTGAGCGGCGGAGAGAGCAGATAGCAGAACGCTTTTTTATTGGAACGGCCCACACGTCCACGCATCTGATGCAGGTCAGACAGTCCAAAGCGATGTGCGTCGTTGATGATTATGGTATTGGCATTAGGTATGTCGATGCCATTCTCTATGATAGTGGTAGAGACAAGTACGTCGTAATCATAGTCCATGAAACCTATTATAATCTTCTCCAGTTCCTCCGGTCTCATCTGACCATGACCTATGGCGACCCTGCAGTCAGGTATGTGTTTTTTTATCAGTTCGGCAATAGCAGGTAGGTTTGAGATATGGTCGTTGACGAAATACACCTGTCCGTTGCGCGACATCTCAAAGTTAATGGCATCGCATATCACCTCATGACCGAAACTTGCCAATGTGGTCTGTATAGGATAGCGGTTTGGCGGCGGTGTGCGCATGATACTCATATCGCGGGCTCCCATAAGCGAGAACTGCAGTGTGCGCGGTATAGGAGTGGCTGACATGGTGAGGGTATCGACGTTGGTTTTCAGCTTGCGCAGTTTTTCCTTTACCGCAACGCCGAACTTCTGTTCCTCGTCGATGATGAGTAGTCCTAAGTCGTGCCATTTTACTGTCTTGCTGATCAGTTTATGCGTGCCGACGATAATCTCTATCTTGCCAGCTTCAAGGTCGGTAAGCACTTCCTTGGTACGCTTGGCACTTCTCGCACGTGAGAGGTATTCCACACGTACAGGCAGACCGTCGAGGCGCGACTTGAAAGTCTTGAAATGCTGAAAAGCAAGCACCGTCGTAGGTACGAGCACTGCTACCTGCTTTCCGTCGATAGCCGCCTTGAAGGCAGCACGTATGGCAACCTCTGTCTTGCCGAACCCTACATCGCCACATATAAGACGGTCCATAGGTCGAGCAGCCTCCATATCGGCTTTCACTTCCTGTGTTGCCTTAAGCTGGTCGGGCGTGTCCTCGTACAAGAACGAAGCCTCCAATTCCTGCTGCATGTAGCTATCGGGAGCAAAGGCAAAACCTTTCTCATGACGGCGCTTGGCATAGAGCCTTATAAGATCGCGGGCTATATCCTTGATGCGTGTCTTCGTGCGTTCCTTAAGACGGTCCCACGCACCGGTTCCGAGGGTCGAAAGGCGCGGCGCCTCGCCAGCATCCTGACGGCGATACTTTGAGATTTTATAAAGAGAATGGATAGACACATCCACGATATCGCCACGCTGATAGATTATGCGTATCTCTTCGATATAGCCTTTCTCCGTCGGCTTGCGCACAAGACCGCCGAACTTACCTATGCCAAAGTCAACATGCACGAGGAAATCGCCGGGCTCGAGTTCCTGAAGTTCCTTCATCGTGAGTGCCATTTTCCCTGCACGTGCCTTGTCTGACTTGAGGTTATACTTATGGAAACGGTCGAATATCTGATGGTCAGTGAAATAACACGCCTTGGTGGAAGCGTCGACAAAGCCCTCGTGAATGGTTCCTTTTACGGCAATGAAGTCAACAGGCTGGCTCTCGTCGACGGCAAATATCTCTTTCAGTCGCTGATGTTGCTTCTCAGAGTCGGCGAGGATATAGAGTTTATAACCCTTTGAACGATAGTTGCTGAGGGTATGATGCAACAGTTCAAGGTTCTTATGGAAGAGCGGCTGTGGCTGAATATCAAACTCAAGACGCATCTGCGGTGTGCCATTTGTCTGCACTCCATACTCCATACTACGCAGACCTGCAATGCTCTTCATGAAGCGCGCAGCGGAACAGAGTGAACTCTCTTTCCGCAACTCGTGGCGTATATGTTGCTGCTCTACCTCCGTTGCTCCCTCGAGTTTCTCTGCGATAGCCTGCTGTGAGAAACCATCGTTATATATTTGTTCTATCTTGTCGTGGATAAACAAAAGGTCGCGGGTGACGAGGATAGTATCGTCAGGAAGAAAGTCGGTCATAGGAATCTTCTCCTCCCGAAGCGCTGTCAACTCCGGCACAATCTTCACCTCGCGCTTTTTTTCCTTCGACAACTGATCGTCAACGCTGAATGTACGTATGGAATCTATTTCGTCGCCAAAGAAATCAAGCCGGTAAGGTAGCTCCGACGAATAGCTGTAGACATCGAGAATGCTGCCGCGCACAGCAAACTGCCCCGGCTCATACACATAGTCTGTGCGTACAAAACCAAATTCTGTCAGTTTCTTTTCAAGTTTTACGATATCCAACTCCTGATGCGCGGTGAGGTTTATCATCTTCGCATCGAGCTGGCTCTTCGACACTACCAACTCCGCAAGTGCCATCGGATAACTTACTATTATGCGTCCGCCGACGCCTTGCTCCGGTCGCGTAGAAGTCTTGGTGAGTGTCTCTGTGCGCAGTATCTCGTTGGCAGGGTCGTGCTGACCGTATTTCACGGCTCTCTTATATGACGAAGGAAAAAACTGTGCACGCTCCTCGCCTATCAGCCTGCAGATGTCATGATACATATATCCTGCCTCATCTTCATCCTGGGCTATGACGAGCATCGCCTGTTCCACGTCCAACGAAGCGAGTGTCATTGGCACGGCTGACGCAACAAGTCCTTGAAGGAAGAATGTCTTTATGGAGTCGTCGCCTATTTTCGCTTTAAGCGCCGCCACCCGTGGTGACAGCGCATATAAATCTCGTAGTTCTGATGTCTGCATTGTGGCAGAGGTTATTTTGTGTTCTTGTTATATAAGTCGGGCGTTTTCATTCTGCTATCTTCGGATACTTCCTCATCCAGCCGTCTAAACGGAGACGCATTACACCGAAAAAGGCTTCACCGAAAATACCACCCGACATTTTGCTTGTGCCTTCGCGGCGGTTGACAAATACAACGCTGACTTCCTTTATCCGGAAACCAATCTTATATGCAGTGTATTTCATTTCTATCTGGAAACCATAGCCTTTGAATCGTATCTTGTCGAGTTCTATCGTCTGCAACACGCGGCGCTTATAGCATTTGAACCCCGCGGTAGTGTCGTGTACCGTGAAGCCTGTCACAAAGCGGACATACTTAGAAGCGAAATATGACATCAGCACTCTGCCTATAGGCCAGTTGACCACATTGACACCTGTGACATAACGCGAACCAATGGCAAGGTCGTAGCCCTCGTCGTGGCAAGTGCTGTAAAGTCGTGGAAGGTCATTAGGATCATGACTGAAGTCAGCGTCCATCTCGAAGATATATTCATACTCTCTCTCCAACGCCCACTTGAAACCGCATATATAAGCAGTTCCAAGACCGAGTTTCCCACTGCGCTCAACGAGGAACAGGCTGTTCTCATACTCGCTTGCCATCAGATTCTTTACTATCTGTGCCGTGCCGTCAGGACTACCATCATCGATAATAAGGACGTGAAACTTCTTTTCCAGAGCAAAAACAGCACGGATTATCTTCTCGATGTTTTCCTTTTCGTTGTAAGTAGGAATGATTACTATGCTATCAGACATTTGCAAATATAATTATAATGTGCAAATATAAGTATTTTCCACCTATATACAAAGTTATAAGCCGAAGAATTATGAAACGTTAATACAAGTATGTGTTCAATAATGGTTTAACACAAATCGTTCAATAGACTGCAATGACTTTTTATCCCACATAGGTTAATATACACGGTCTGATGATCGAGGTTTGGATATATTTCACCGCACACAGAGAATCTATCCGTAGCATCTCTGTAACAGTCTCATTGTCAGTCGTTTGGAAAACACCCTATTTTGGTCGACCAAAATACCCTAT
>CAJPPF010000057.1 GCA_905372445.1 uncultured Prevotella sp.
ATCATTGTTTTTATTGAAGCGGAACGTGATAAATCACGCCCCTACGCCTGACGGAAAATGTATACAGCTTTGCGCAGATTGCGCAAATGTCACGTCAAATGACGGAAGAAAAAAACAAATAAAAACCGAAGGCTGGAGAATGTCCAGCCTTCGGAATAATTTATTGTAAGTAGCAGCGGTTACTTGATGACGACTTTCTTGCCGTTGATGATGTTGACGCCCTTTGCAGGCTTCTCAAGCATCTGCCCTTGGAGGTTGAAGATGCCCTTGCGGGCAGGAGCATTTACATTCCATGCTGTTGACATCCATGCATCGTTGCAATACTCGCGCTGACTGAAGTTTGGCATCATGATAATGTGCGAAGCATCGACGGGTGTTTCCTCCGTAGCCTGCTCCATGAGAGCGTTGCGTTCGTCACGTGTGACAATCTTCCATATGTTGTTCGGGTCGTTCAGATTCTTTCTGTCGGTATCGACACGTGCGTATGTATCTGCGTTGTAGCCAAGCAAGAGTGGATCGTCGAGGCTTGTATTGGAACGTACGACGTAAACGCAGCCGTCGTAGCCCTCTGCGGTGACGTCCTCGAGATACCATGTGTCCTGCGTGTCGGTGTCGTTGTTTAAATTAATAATAATGATTATAGTCCGTTACCATTCTATAGCCTGGTCTTCATCAGGTATCTGAGTGTTGATCCTACGTTCGAGTGTCAACGTTCCGGTACACTTATACCAGTTCTTGAATATCTTATCATCATCAACACCACTGGCAATCTGCTCATTGTAGTAGTCCTCGCCTCTGACGGTATAGTCGCAGAAGGTGTAGTTGATGTCGTTGATGATGATATAATGATGCTTCAGCCACTGCTGTACATCGTCCATACGGTCATATACAGTATAGGTAGCCTGCTTTGCTTCAAGGTGCATCTTTGGGTTAGTAGAGGAGAATGTCACAGTGCCTGTAGAGCCGCCGGCTGTGGTAGGAGTGAACTTTGCCTTTATCTTATAGTTACGGCGGTCAACACGCGACTCGTCGATATCGCCTGCGTAGAAGAACACCTCATCGTCAGAAACGAAATAGGCGCGTGCTGTCTCAAGTCCGGTGCCATCGGCTTTGTCAAGTCCGTTCTTTGTAGTAGAGGTTGCCATGAGCAGCGTAGTTGCAGAATAGTTGCCGGAGTATGCGTTGTAAGGGAACACACGAAGCAACGCCTTGCCGTAGTGCTTACGCGGATGAGAAAGATGTGTACTGGTTGCGTCGTCCTTTACCATGATAGGAAGAACCCACTTCTCGACCATATCGATATTGTGGAAATCGAAACGTATGTCAAGAAGACTGATATCACTTCCGGCAGTAAAGTTTACTGTCTCCGGATATGAAGCCATTGCCGACATATCCTTATAATGCAGATCCTTGCGTTGCTGGAATCGGTCGTAGTTAAGGATTGCGAGCGTATCGGTGTCGTGTCCAACCTTTACGGTGAAATTCGCATCGTTCCTTGTCGTACCGCTTACAATCATGGGAAGCTGATAGTTAGAGATAGCCTCTCCGAACTTTGGCGTTCCGTCAGCATTGCGACGAGTGGCAGGCACATAGATGGAAGATACTCCGCCCTTATCGTCGAGTGGTGCCTTGAAACTGATATAGTGTTCGTACTGTTCCTCTGTCCACTCGTCATTACAAGAAGTGGTGAGTGTCATAACGGCAAACACTGTAGCTAATAATATTGAAAACTTCTTCATGTTTTTTCCTTTTATATTTGTGAATCCGTCCCTGCCCTCCTGCCTGTGGTGGCAGATGACAGGGATAGATGCCTTTTAATCGTTTTCTGTCCAACCTGGAGCCTGAATAAGATTCTTGTTACGCTTAAGTTCTGTATGTGATATTGGCCAGAAGTACAACTTGGTTGAGAACGTTGCTGAAAGGTTTGAGGTAGGTATCACCCTGAAGAACTCATTCTTGTTGGCAGCAGTCATGACAACATTAAGACCATATACAGGAGTAGCTTCCTCAATAGGGGCATCCATCCAACGGCGCAAATCGAAGTAACGCTTAGCCTCGCCCATGAACTCAATCATACGCTCACGCTTGATAGCCTTGCGCAGTGCATCCTTATCGCTGTAGATGTTTTTATTCTGATAGTCGTAGTCAGGCACACCGGCACGGATACGGATAGGCGTTGTTCCCTTCTTTATCTCATTAATCTCACGGCTGATGTTATATGTCTTTGAACCATCCCAAGAGGCAATCTGATAAGAACCGTCCAGTTCGTTAAGCGACTCTGCATACATCAAGAGGATGTCGGCATAGCGTATGGCAGTCTCGAACTTTGTTGTGATGTTGTTGTAGTTGTTCTGGTTGTTCGGACAGTAATCGCGAGGACTGCAGAACTTACGCATTGCCGTACCTGTGCGTGGGTACTGGAAGTTGTTTACATATCCGTTGCCGCCATTACGGAAATAGTTGACCTGCTTGAACTGATTGCTTGATGTGTTTGAAGTTCCTGCACCATTCTCCCATATAGTGCCGCTGTATGCCACTGAAGCGTAGAAACGTGGCTCACGCTTCATGTACATCTTTGACACATTCTGTAGCATGGTCTCTGTAGGCAGCCTTCCCTTTGCCAATGTACCGAGCTCTGCGAAAGCCAATGGCTCGTTAGCAAGAATTTTCCTCAGGTCAATGCGTGAATAGCAGTCAGAGTTACGTGCGTTGCTGTTACCGTCAGCAATGGTAGAAGGATATTGGCTGCGCCACTCAGAATACATACCGTCAACATCAGAGCCATCAGCCATGTAGTATGTATCAACCATCTTCTGTGTCACGCCATGAGTGTTCCAACCACCAAGTGTTGTAGGCATTTCATGAAGCACGAGAGCACCAATGCCAAGGTCGTTGTCGCTGGTACCGAAGTTTGTACCGCGAGTGAAGATAAGCTCTGTATTCTCATCCGGGTATACATCGCCGTCGAATACCTTACGATATGACTGCAGTGGGTCGATGTCAGCATATCCGTCAGGCCAGTTCTTCGTAGAGAAGTTTCCGTCATTGAAAGGCTCAATTGTTGTAGGATAGCCATCGTTGCCGACACCGGTAATTTTTCCGGAATGGTAGAGTTCATAGCATCCGAGCTCCATAACATCCTTGCAAGCGGCAGCAGCACGTGCCCATTTCTTTTCGTCATATTCACGAGAGAGGAGAGGAGTACCGTCCTTGTTAACAAACAGCTTTGCAATATCGTCAGTAACACCGGTAGGGTGCTTTCCATTCTGCAACTGTCCATTGGCGAGCGGACTTGCAGCATAAGTGAGTGCAAGAGCACGAGTAGCAAGGCAAGCACCACGTGTAGGACGACAGATGTTACCTGCATCACGATATAAGGTCTTTATCTCAGATGCAGCCTTAAGCATCTCGTCAGAGATGTATTCTGCAGCCTCCTCGTATGTAGGACGTGGTATGGCTATATCATGATAGCTTGCGGTATAGTCAGCACCTTCGTCAGCCATAATAGGAGTTGGTCCATACTTCTTCAGCAAAAGCCAGTAGTAGTATGCACGAACGAAACGTGCCTGACCGCGATAGTCGACAATCTGCTCTGCAGTGAGTTCCTTATTCATATATATCTTATGAATAAAGATAGACGCCTGGTATATTCCCTTGTAGCAACGAACCCAGGCTGCATAGCCACAATCCTCATGATAGTTGCCCTCACGGAAAGAGTTGTATGATGCGAAGTCGGCATCTTTATTATCGCCGGCACCGATCTTGTTGTCGCGATCGCCGTAATATATATCGTCAGCAAAGTTGAAAGGATTCCAGCGAGCACCTTCAACAACTACATTAACACCATCTATATTAATAGTAGTCGAACCGGTACCACCTTTTGAGCTTACCTCCACATTGCAGTCGAGAAGCCAATAGTAAGCGTGAGCAAGCCACTCTTCTGAAGACTGTCTGTTCTCGAATATCTGTTTTTCAGTGATACGGTCATCAAAATACTTGTCTGAATCGAGGTCTGTACATGATGTCAGGAAAGCACCGGCACAAATAACAGACAAGAGATATAGTGAGATTCTTTTCTTATTCATAATCTTATATACTAATTAATTAGAGACTTACCTGCACACCGATTGTGACAGACTTTGTAATTGGATAATCCTCACCACGTGGCTGCAGAGACTCCGGATCCCAGTCGCTGAACTTCTTTGCAAGGAACAACAGGTTGCTTCCGGAAACATAGAAACGAATGTTCTGGAAATAAATCTTGTTGACCAACTGTTTTGGAAGAGTGTAACCGAAGTCAAGGTTCTTCAGACGCAGGTAACGTCCGTCACGCAACCAAAATGTAGAATTGCGATAGTTGTTTGAATTACCGCCGTATGACAGACGTGGGTATGTTGCATTAGGATTCTCATTAGCCTGTAAACCTAACACTGCTGCCGTCTGTGCATCAACCCATCTGTTGTCGAGCATACCCTTAAAGATATTACCCCACTGGCTCTCACTGAAGGCATGGACACATTTTCCATAAATCATGAAAGTAGACTTACCTGCTCCCTGGAAATGGAGATTGAAGTCGAATCCTTTCCATGCGACAGAAACACCAAGACCATAGATAAGGTTTGGACGAGAAGTGGCACCGATGGCGCATACATCACCGTCATCAACGATACCATCACCATTGACATCCTTATACTTGATATCACCAGGCTGAACAGTACCGAACATCTGCTTCGGAGAGTTGCGGATATCATCATAGCTGGCGAAAAGACCCTCTGCTATGAGACCGCGTACCTGATCAACACGATAGCCGCGCTGATACTGGTATGGATAGACACTGTTCTCTTCATCATACTCGCCAATCTTGTTCTTTGAGTATGTCATGTTACCACGTACGATTATATTAACATCACCAAAACGCTGCTCATACTTGAAGTTACCGTCAAAACCCTTTGTAGATACAGAACCTACATTAGCTCTTGGCGTAGACTCAATACCCACTATGGCAGGAAGGAATGAGCGACGCATATAGATACCGGTACGATTCTCGGTAAAGTAGTCTGCGGTGAAAGAGAACTTATTGTCAAACAGCACGAGGTCTATGCCAAGGTCTCGCTTCTTTGACACCTCCCATGTGACACCCATTGAGGCAACTTGAGAATACCACGCTCCGGAATAACTGTTCTCACCACTCTGTCCGAAGTGATAACCTGCACCATTATTCCCACGAGTGATATTATATAGGTATGGGAAACGAATCATATCATTGCCCTCATACATCTTATCATTACCTACCTTACCGTCAGAGTAACGAAGCTTGAACATATTAATCCAAGGAAGATTCTTCTGTACGATAGGCTCCTCGCCGATGTTCCAGCCGATTGACCATGCAGGGAAGAAACCCCAACGATGATTATCTGCAAAGTTCTCTGAACCGTTATAACCGAAGTTATAGTCGATGAAGTAGCGGTTCTTAAAGTTATATGTAGCCTGAACAGCAAGACCTTTATTCTTTTTTGAGATAGAATTCTTTATATCACCGCCAAGGTTCTGGGTTGTGATATGCTGGTCTTCGGTAAACTTTACATTCATACCGAATGTATGAGCCTGAAAGAACATACGGTCCCAGTGCAGCAACAAATCAAGAAACTCGCGACGAGAACCGTCATTTGATGTTTCCTGATACATATCTCTGATGTCATAAACTCTCTTGAAAGAAAGTTCTCCGGTCTCGGTGTCTCTCTTCTCTGCGGTATAGAGTGCGGGCATCTTACGATGTGAGATACGGTTTGAGTTATATGTATCATAACCGAAACGACCGGTGAAGCGCAATCCCTTTGTGATGAACGAGAGGTCCTGCTCAAGTGTTACATTGGTCTGGATATTATTATCCCACTCTGTGTTATAACCTGTCTGTGTAGAAGACACCCAAGGATTGACATAGTTATCGCCCGAACCTCCTATAGGAGCTCTGTATGGGAAATAGCCATTGGTATAGACAAGCGGAGAATAAAGGGCATTATAACCGAAGAGCTGTCCCCATACACTGTCGTCACCAAGTCCCGGAGCATTACGTTTATTGAGATTTCCACTGACACCGAGCTTCAGGAGCGTAGTCTTTGTCACGTCAATGTCGAGATTCATGCGATAGTTGTAGCGCTTATAGTTAGCGTTGGTGTTATACTTGTTCTTAAGAGTAGCATCTGTCTTATACATACCCTCATCATTGGTATAAGCCATTGACGTATAGTAGCGTGCGGTTTCACCGCCACCTGAGAGATTCACATTTGCACGGGTCGACCATGCTCCATTCTTCAGGAGAAGGTCCTGCCAGTCTACATTAGGGTAAAGGTCAGGATCGAGATTGTTCTTGATAATCTCAATCTCTACCGGCTGATAAAGCAAACCGAAGTTGCGTGTCACGCGTGCCTCATTGATATAGTTTGCATACTGCTCACCATTGACGAACTCAGGAGTGATAGTACGTGTGTTGTAAGATGTCTCAACCTTTCCGTTGATATTAATCTTACCAGCCTTACCGTGCTTTGTAGTGATAAGAATCACGCCATTAGCACCTTTAGAACCGTAAATAGCTGTTGCAGAAGCATCTTTAAGTACAGAGAAAGATTCAATATCCTCAATGTTGATGTCGTCGATATTCTCTCGTTCGAAACCATCAACAAGGATATATGCAGAGTTTCCTGCACCAAAGGTAGAGATACCGCGAATCCAGAACTCGGAAGTATTCTTACCTGGTTGGCCGCTTGACTGGAAAGCCATGATACCGGGAACATTGCCTGCAAGAGTGTTTGAGAAGTTTGAAGTATTGTAATGCTTCAGGTCTTCCATATTGACATTGGTGACAGCACCGGTAAGAGTAAGTTTTTTCTGCGTACCCATACCTGTAACGACAACCTCGTCGACAGCATTTATTTTCTCTTCAGCCAACGTGACATCGACACGTTTCTTATCCGGAGTGATAATCACTTCAACATCCTCATAGCCAAGGTAAGAGAAGAGCAGATGCTGGTATTCCTTAACCTTAATCTTGTAGTTTCCATCTATATCTGTAATAGCACCAAGTCCGGAAACGTTCTTTATAGTTACGTTTGCACCGATGATTGGTTCTCCCGAAGCATCAGAGACAGTACCCACTACTTCAATTACATTCTGTGCCAGGGCGCTTGCCGTAACGCCAAGGAACATAACGAGAATTATAAATATTTTCTTCATATCATTTCCAATTTAGTGGGTTACTTACCAGCATTATCCTCTTTTGCAGGAGTTGCAGGAGTCTCTTCATTTTCCTCATGCTCGTAACCGATAGTGCGAATCTGCCGGTTCATAGTATCAAGGATGTAGAATATACGTGTAGGCTTACCTTCTTCGTCGAGAACAGCCTCGTTCCAGTCGCTTACAAGACCTGTAGGACGGTAGAAACGTGCCACATCACGCAGCTCACCATTCTCACTTCCTATTACATATCCGTCGGCATGTGTGGCAGCGCCACCACCTGCATAAGTTGAAACGATGCCCTGTGGAGTCAGACAACGGATTGTAGAGCCGAACCGACGTGAACCATCAAGGTCGTTCTCATCATACACACCTGAATCGCAGAAGAAGAAATCGTAAATATCATCGCGACCTTCCTTCTGATAGTCCTTGTTCACAGCGAACGTGCCCTGATAAGGACGAGAGAGGAGCGCGTTCTTACCGACACCGTCAGTATTGCCGCGGGCATTCATGCTTCCCGCAACCTGATAAGGTGCAGTGAAACGCTTCTCAATAGCATTGTAATCGGTCTTAAGAATATATTCGTGGTTGATAACAACGATATATGCGTAATTTCCTTTCGGATGGATATCTATCTGGCACTCAAAGCCGTTATCCTGAATCTTATAAAGCAGCTCGAAAGCACCTGTACCTTGGTTCTCACCTGTTGTCGCATCGTGAAAGTTCTCGTTGGCACGAGGGTTCCATACCGGACCGGAATATGAAGGAATGAGTGTCTCCCAATACTTGTTCATGTCAAGACGGAGCATCTCACCCCTGGTAAAAGAGTTGAAATACACCTCACCATTCGGATGCACAGCAGCACCGTTACACTGGTTGTAAGCAGCAAGAATACGGTGTGGCGATGTGTTTGAGAAGTTTCCTCTCTGGTCGCGGTCAACGATGTATGCAGATGTAGCAGTGAACTGATCGTTGTAGTTGTCGGCAGAGACAATGATATGCTCACGCCATTTCAACTGTGCAGGTGTAGCCGTTGCCTCCCATGCGGGAGTAGCAAAATATGTGGGCAACTCCTGTCCGTAGGTAGGTGATTCTGTATTCTCGTCAACTACAGAGCCTGTAGCAACCATCTGACCGTCTTCATCGTAAGCATAAGGGTCGACAATGAAGTCAATAGTACGCAGACGCTCACTGTTGAACATGCTCAAAGGCAACACGTCGCTGACGATTTTCTTCTCAAGGTCAAGGAGCTGAATAGAATGAGCCACTGTCCCGTGATAAGGCTCCTGGTCGTAGACAACGAAAAGCTGATTATGGTTGTAAGGCGAGAACTGCATTACACCATCGTTGCGGAAGCCTGTCACTTTATCAAATGATGTTCCCGACGGCGACCATCCCTGCTTGTCGTCTTCGTCCTTATAGCCTGCAAGCGTTCCTACAACCATCTTACGTCGGTAGACGAACTTCTCGGAAGCTACTGCTGTCTGCTCCTTGATGTTTTGTGCATTGTCGCCTACAATGACTTCAATCACGCCCGAGAAGGCATGAGAAGGCACAAAGCAATAGATAGCATTACTCTTTACGCTGTTCACAACAGCTTTCTTTCCACCAATCATAACCTTTACAAGGGCTGTGCTGTTACCGAAGTTCTCTCCGGTGATGACAATCTGCTGACCTACGCCGCCTTCACTCGGAGTGAAATCAGAGATAACCACAGACCTTGAAGGATCATAAGGAGCGGTTTTTGTTCCAACAATGTAATCCTCGAGCGAGACAGCATCGGAGCAACCGGTTATTGCTACGGCACCAAGTAAGGCAACGAATATACTCATTGGAAACATTCGGATTGTTTTTTGGTTAAATTTCATTGTTATAATTATTAGTGTTACGTTCTTTTTCCTTTGCGGAAGGTTTCTTAAACCCGAATCGGTCATTAGAATCCTTGACTGATTTTGTTCGATTGTTGAGCAGATGTGCTACCGTTTCATCGAAGGCGTAGCGGGCTACGGCGAGATGAAATGGCAGCGCAGATGTCGGCAAGCGGACTAAAGCAGGCAGGAAGCATAATGGTAATAACAAATCTAAGCAAATGCGGTCTAATGACCGATTAGGGTTAAATTCAGGTTATATTCTTTTCAGTTCAATTTTGGTTTATTGCTTTTGTCGTATTTTGTTTTCTATGTTGTCTTATTGTTACGTTCTTTAGGTCGTACGTTCAGAGTTCATGCCTCACGACAATTTACTGAACCGGCTTAATACTATATTATATTAAGGTGGAAGTTGAGTAAGATATTATTTCTTACCCAACTTCTTTGCCAACACCTGCATCCAATATCCACCAAGAACCGAACGTGCGCGGAAGCCACGCGCATCGCTCTTCTCTGTGTGATGCCAGTCGGATGTAGGCCAGCGTGTGACAGTCTCATTTACATACTTATACTCCACATCCATGAATTTCCGGAAATCCTTGACATCCTTCGCCATTGCTGCTGTCCAAGCCACCCAGTCGCCCTTCGTTGTATCGTCGCGACTGTCGAGTGGAAGACCGTACTTATTTATTTTCTTCAGGTAGAAGGCTATCTCTTTACCGATAACATCGCCTGTGTATTTGTCGTTATACAGATTCCAGTCCCAGAGCTGATCCCAAACCATATTATACTTCAGACTCCAGCCGGTGTCAGGTCCGTCGAACTCCATACGGAAGAATTTGCCGTCAGAAGACTTTGCATGGTCAACGAAATAGTGGGCATATTCGCGCGCGATATTCATATATTTATCATAGTCGGCTGTGTTTCCGAGCATTTTGCACATCTCTGCATAAGCGGCGATGCCCATTGTAGCCTTTACGGCAAGGTTTGAATTACGTGAACTGAACCCTTTGAAGTCGTCAGTACAGAGTTGGTTTGCAGGATCCTTACCGTATTCAACGAGATACGTTGTCCACAGAGTAAGAATATCCCAGTACTTACGAACGTAGTTGATGTCGCCGTCGAGCTTTGCTATCATCGCTGTAAGTGTGATGATATTTGCATTCTCCTCAAGCGGCATTGTAGAGCCATCATTCTTCTTCGGGTCACCATATACGTTGCCGTCAGCCATGGGGTATGTACCGAGATCGTGAGCAGAGAATGCGTATGGCCAGCGTCCGGAACGTGCATATTCGAGGATAGAGGTGACCATTGCCTTCTCGAGCTGTGGGTTATAAGCAAGGTATAGAGGCGACTCGGGATAGGTAAGGTCAACTGTATTCACGCAACCGTTAGAGTCGTTTTCCTTTGAAAAGAACAGAAGGTTGCCTTCGTCGTCCTTGAACAGCTTATGAGCTGCATTGACATGGCGATAAGTGCCTGAGAGAAGCTCTGCATACTTCACACCACCTGCAGCAAGACCATCGTCATAGATTGTCTTATCCTGCTGACGACAACGTGCCATGATAGTGTTGTATTCTCTTGCAAGACGCTCGAACATATCGTGTATTGAAATCTTACCATCATGAGCCCAGTAGCCTTTATAGCGTTTGTACATATACTGAATGTCTTCAATCTCATCGTAGCCAATGAGAGCGAAGCTACGGTCAGACTCAACGATTCTGAAGTTGTGGACGTAAGCCAATATAGGCATCTGCGAAAGCTTGCGGCTAACGATTTTATGCTCTGAAGCCGGTAACGTGCCTGTCTTTGCAAACAGTGTCTTCACCACATCTTCCTTTCCGATAGCGACGTCGCCATTGACATTCGGTATATAGAGATAGCCCCAGTCAATGCAGATATGGTCGCCTTTCTTGGCGAGTATAGGCTGCTCTACGGTTCCTGTATTCATATAGGTAATCCCTTTCTTGAGTTCCAGCGTGGTCTCTATAGGCTGCGATGCCTTGTTCACTGCTATCAGCGGACTTGCACCGAGGAAGAACTGTACGTTGTGTGTCTTACCGTCGTTTGAGCGCACCTGATAAGAGATATAGTTGATAGGCGAAGACAGAAGCTCGTAGTCATCGATAATCTGTGGCGCTGTGAATACAAGGTCAAGGTCGACCGGACCACACTTGAATGTGTAGTATGTGCTTGTAGCCAACACATTGATGCTCTTCTGCTTTGCCATCTGCAGGTTTGGAATATTCTTGGCGACATTCTTGTAGACACCGAAGTCGGTGTAAGCACCTCCGGTAGTATTATGTGTGTGGGTTGCTATGATGTTACGTCCCGGTTTAAGGAGTCCCTTGTCGACTTTCAGGCGTACACCGCTGAGCCATTTCTCGCCTGTGTCGGCAACCTTTACGCCGTTGACATACATGAAAAACACATCATCGTGTGAATATATAATGTAGAGGTCGTCGTTGGCTTCCTCTGCCGTCAGGTCGAAAGAACGACGAACATATATGTCGGAGTTTGTCTGATCCCAGAGAGTGTTGACATTCTCTTGGTCGCGTGAGCCGAATGCGCCCTGTGCTTCGCGCCAGTCAGAATCGTTAAAATCAGCCTTTTCCCAGCCATCAGCAGGATGACGGCGTGTCATCTTTGCTGTCCAAGCTCCTTCGTCTGCCATAGGGACAATTGATTCCAGGACCTCGTGACTACCTGTTCCCATGAAGCAATAGGTCACTCCATCGACACGGAGCAGTCCGTCAATAGGTTTCTCGGCATTTGTCCAATGACGAGAAGAGCCTTCGTTCAATTTGTCGAAAGGACTCCAGATTGAGAAATAAGGGTCGGATACAATTAAAGGAACAGAAGGCATACGGAGAGCTGTTGGCTGATAAGGCTCGAACGTCTCCGGTGTCTGCGAGCGCATATACATGCCGCTACATACTGCCAAAACGAGCAGGAAGGTTTTTTTATTCATCTTAGTTAGTAATTATTTTTTGGTTTTAATATTGTGTTGTTTTGGTTATATATTATGTGTCTAAGTCTAAATAGGGTTTTCAATGATTTTGGTTGTTAGACACAAAGGTATAACATTTTTTTATAAAACTGCAAAAAAATGTGTCGAAAAATTACACCTATATCAAAAAATCATGCTTCTCTTACAATAAAAGAACTTTTTCCGCATCATCCTGACTAAAGAAGGTTAAACACTAATCGGTCATTAAACCGCATTTGGGTTTATTTATCAGCATTTACCGGCAGGCGTAGGGGCGTGATTTATCACGTTCCGCCTTAGTGCAGAGTCCATTGCGCGAGCATTGGCGTGATTGTCTGTCTCCTATGTGATTGCGGAAC
>CAJPPF010000058.1 GCA_905372445.1 uncultured Prevotella sp.
ATATTAATTAATGTGTAGCTGGTCGTTAATCATTAATGTATTCATCGATTCCAAACCATGCACATTTTAAAAAACTCTGTGCAAAGGTAATAACTTTTCTGCTCATTCCAAAATATTTTGTGCATAAAAAGAGGAAATCTATCGAATTATTATATTTTCTACACCAGTGAGAGAGAGTTTCCCCAAAAAACTTTCGTAATATTACGCTTGCTGGTTGACTCTTTACACTTGCCTTTATACAACGAGGCACTGTTAGCATGAAAAAACCTTTAAAAAATTTTGCTAATAAAAATATAATACTTACATTTGCTGCCAATTTATCTATTACGTCTAACAAAAGTAAATAACATGACTAACATTCCAAGTGTATTCTGGATAGTTCCAGTTGCTTCAATTGTAGCGCTTTCCATGGCCTACTATTTTTTCCGTCAGATGATTAAAGCTGATGAGGGAACCCCTCGAATGATTGAAATCGCAGAGTATGTACGTAAAGGTGCAATGGCTTATCTAAAGCAACAATATAAGGTTGTCGCTATTGTTTTCGTTGTTTTGGCATTGCTCTTTGCTTTCATGGCTTATGTTCTTAATGTGCAGAATCATTGGGTATGGTTTGCTTTTCTTACAGGAGGTTTCTTCTCCGGACTTGCAGGCTTTTTCGGAATGAAGAGTGCCACCTACGCTTCAGGCCGTACTGCCAATGCTGCTCGTAAAGGTCTGAATGAAGGATTGAAGATAGCTTTCCGATCAGGTGCGGTAATGGGACTCGTCGTGGTAGGACTTGGTTTGCTTGATATAGCTTTATGGTTCATTATACTGAATGCAGTATATGACGGTGACGATATGGCACTTATAACTATTACCACTACTATGCTTACCTTTGGTATGGGAGCTTCCACTCAAGCGCTTTTTGCCCGTGTGGGAGGTGGTATTTACACTAAAGCTGCCGATGTCGGTGCTGACATCGTAGGAAAGGTAGAGGCTGATATTCCAGAGGACGATCCGCGTAACCCTGCAACCATTGCTGACAATGTGGGTGACAATGTGGGCGATGTTGCCGGCATGGGTGCTGACCTGTATGAGAGCTATTGTGGCAGTATTCTTTCGACAGCAGCTCTTGGAGCTACCGCATTTGCTTTCTCGCCGGATATGCAGTTAAAGGCTGTCATTGCTCCTATGGTAATTGCTGCCGTGGGCATATTCCTATCAATAATAGGTATATTCTTCGTCCGAACCAAGGAAGGCGCTACAATGCGTAACCTCCTGCATTCATTGGCATTTGGAACAAATCTTAGTTCTGTACTTATAGCGATTGCCACCTTTATTATCTTGTATCTTCTCCAAATAGATAACTGGATAGGACTGTCTTGTTCTGTTGTTACAGGACTTGTTGCAGGTGTAATCATCGGGCAGGCAACCGAGTATTACACATCACACAGTTACTCTCCTACGCAGAAGATCTCTGAGGCAGGACAGACCGGTTCAGCCACAGTTATTATTAAAGGAATAGGAACTGGAATGATATCCACCTGCATACCTGTGATTACAGTTTCTGTTGCTATCATGCTCAGTTATATGTTTGCCAATCATTTCGATCTCTCTATGAGTGCAGAGAGTATTTCTCGCGGTCTGTATGGTATCGGCATTGCTGCTGTGGGTATGCTCTCAACGCTCGGAATCACACTTGCTACCGATGCTTATGGACCTATAGCTGACAATGCAGGTGGCAATGCAGAGATGAGTGGTCTTGGTGAAGAGATACGTCATCGTACGGATGCTCTCGATGCTCTTGGTAACACAACGGCAGCCACGGGTAAGGGCTTTGCTATAGGTTCTGCAGCACTGACTGCGCTGGCATTGCTTGCTTCTTATGTAGAGGAAGTAAAGATTGCTATGGTACGTGCTTTCAACGAAGGTCAGCAGTTCCTTGATGCTGCCAGCAATGCTTTCGATCCTACGAATGCCACTATGCCAGACTTTATGCAGTTCTTCCAGGTGACATTGATGAATCCAAAGGTGTTGGTCGGTGCCTTTATTGGTGCTATGGCGGCATTCTTGTTCTGTGGTCTGACCATGGAGGCTGTAGGACGTGCTGCCGGTAAGATGGTGGTTGAGGTCCGACGTCAATTCCGCACCATTGCAGGAATACTTGAGGGAACAGGTACACCTGATTACAAGCGTTGTGTGGAGATATCTACGAAGGCTGCTCAGTACGAGATGATTATTCCTGCTTTCCTCGCAATAATCATTCCAATCATTGTCGGTGTAGTACTTGGTGTTGCCGGAGTATTAGGATTGCTCGTCGGCGGTCTTGCCGCAGGTTTTACCCTTGCTGTGTTTATGGCTAATGCTGGTGGAGCATGGGACAATGCAAAGAAAATGGTCGAAGAAGGTAATTTCGGAGGTAAAGGCGGCTTCGCTCATAAGGCAACAATTGTCGGCGATACCGTAGGCGATCCGTTTAAGGATACCAGTGGTCCGTCTCTCAATATTCTTATCAAGCTGATGTCAATGGTAAGTATCGTTATGGCTGGACTGACAATAGCGTTTATCTAATGTAGGCTATAATATATAACACTTTGCGTTGTAGGGCATGACATAGAAGCCTAATATTGCTTCTTTGCTTTCATGTTTATCAAACAGCTTGTCATTCGGTTTTCTATTTAGAATTATTTGTGTATCTTTTGCACGTAACAGATTGAATACACAAAACATGAACCATGGCAACTTTTGAGTTGCGCCCTACAAAAGTAAAGATACATAATACTTGATTCACTCAGGGGATTTGCTTTAATGACTATCATCATAGCAAATTTCCCTGAGTTTGTTTTATGGACTTTCTTAAACATTGAGGCATAACGGATAATCCCAAACTCTAAGTTTGCAATTCATATTGCAAACTTAGAGTTTGGGATTATGTTTCGGTATGCTCCAACTTGGTTTTCCTTTTTTGTGGTTTTATTTTGTAATACAAAACAAAATTAGTATTTTTGCATATTAAAATCGGTTTTCCTTAAAGGGAATATAAATAATAAAAAAACTAAAGCGATGAAAAAACATTTTATTCTGATAATTATAGCCATGGTAATACCTTTCATTAGTTTTGCAGATACATATTCTTCACTCTGGAAGCGTGTTGACGTTGCAGACTCTAAGGATTTGCCAAAGGATAAGCTCTCAGCCCTTAATGCTATTTGTGGCAAGGCTCTGAACGACAAAGAGTGGGGACATTTGATAAAGGCAGAGCTGGATATCATTTCCACTCAGGCAATGCTTACACCTGATTCGCTGAAAACTCTTGTGACAAAATTAGAGAACAAGGCTGTAGCAGCAGAGAAAGTTGACCCAATACTTACTGCTGTGTATAATACTTGTCTTGGAGTGATATATCGTGATTGGAATCTTGATTCTAACAATAACATAGAAGATGACAAGGCAAAGGGAGAAGAATATTTCGACAAGGCATTGAAAAATATACAGCTGCTTGCCGATAGCAAAGCACGTGATTATGAACCGTTGCTCGTCAAAGGCGAAGCATCATATACTTTCAATAATGACCTCTTGCATGTTCTTGCTTTCGAGGCAAAGCGTTACGCTGATGCTCATAAATGGTATGAAGAACATGGAAACCGCCCGGCGGCATGCCTGTCAGCTTTCTATCAAACACAGAAAGACCGTTTAGAGGATGTGCGTGAGGTGCGGAAATCAAAGTATCTTGCCACATTAGACTCTCTGATGAATGTCTATCGCGACCTTCCTGAAGCCGGCGAGATAGCAATAGAGCATTTTAATTTCCTTGATCAAGCTACTGATGCTTCTGCTCAAAAAAAGATAGAATATATAGACTACGCCTTGCGTATGTGGGCTGCATGGCCTCGTATGGCGATTCTTAAGAATGCACGTTCGCGTATCACATTGCCATCTTTTAATGTCTTGTTACCGGAAACGATGGTGATTCCTAATCGCCAGATTCCGGTTTATATAACATCGATTGTCAACATTCAGAACCTTCATGTGAAAGTGACAAAGGTGAACATGACGGGTGCTGACACATTCTCACCAACAGATCCTGATGATTTGAAGATGATACAGAATCTGATGGCAGAGAATCCAATCTTCGAGGATGAACACGTCTATTACGGTATGCCGGACTATAAAGAAATACGTGACACTCTGATAATAAAACCTCTTGAACTCGGTACATATATTGTGGAGTTCTCTACAGATAATAATAAGGTTCCTGTTGAGCGTGTTATGCTTCATGTCACAAATCTTCGACTGCTTGATATGGATATGCCAAACAAACAGGTTCGGCTCATAGCTGTTGATGCAACGACAGGAAAACCTGTTGAAGGAGCAAAGATTGAAATTAAGTTCCGTGAGTGGAGGGCAGGCAGATGGCATGATAGTATGGAAACCCTTGTTACGGAAAGAAATGGAGAGGTTACTTTCTCATCGACGCTTACGCCCGATGAGATTCGTGTAACGACACGTGAAGATCAAGCCATGCAATGGACCGGTATCAGTACGATGTGGAGCAAGCCTTTTAATAAACGTAAGCAAACAGAGTTGCGTGGTAATATCTATACCGATCGTGCTATATATCGTCCTGGGCAGAAAGTCAATGCCACTGTTGTTGTTTACGATAATGGTATGTATAATGGTTTGAATCATGCAAAGGGCGGTTTGGATGTCGGCTTCGAGATAACAGATTATGAAGGTAATACCGTTGGAACATTTAAGAATAAAACAGATGAATGGGGTGTTGCCAATGTAGAGTTCAAACTTCCGGAAGTTGTAGATCGTACCGGGTATTTCAATATACATGTAACCGGCAATGAAGGTAAAAAGCAACTCGATGCATATAAAAATATTCGCGTTGAGGAATACAAACGTCCTACTTTCACTGTGAGCATTGATGAATATAAAAAAGCATATAAAGCCGGTGATACTATTACTGTAATTGGTCATGCAAAGACATATTCCGGTGTTCCTGTCCAGGGTGCAAAGATTACTTACCGTTCTTCAAGCAGTATTGCTTATTGGTGGCGTAGCTTCTATCATGGCGATGAAATGGGTGACAGTGAAGAATTGAACCAAGAGACAATTACTAATGCAGATGGTTCTTTTGAAATGCGTGTGCCTATCGTTAAGCCAGAGGGTGGCAGCAGACGTAATATTTGTTTCTACACTGTCAATATAAATGCGGATGTGACATCACTTGCGGGGGAAACTCGTTCCGGAAATATGTCTCTGCCTTTTGGTGACAAGTCAACGGCGGTTGTCATTGACGGACTTACTGGTAAGGTATGTATTGAGCATTTGCCTGAGATAAGATTCATGTATTTGAATAATGCAGGTAAAGAGATTGAAGGTGATCTCGCATATAGTATTGATGGAAAAAATAAGAAAACAGTCAAGGCTAATGAGACATTGGCTATTGACTTCAATGCAATGATAAAGGGAGAACATACTTTGAAAGTGTTCTATCCTTCATATGCTGAACACGAAATGGACTCCGTAGAACAGAAGTTCGTACTTTTCTCACTTGATGATAAATCTCCTGTTGTCAACACGCCTGACTGGTTCTATGATACTGTTGGCAACTATGATGGCATGAAGAATTTCGATACTGGAAAGTCGATTCGTATGCAACTTGGTACAAGTCGTCAGGACCAGACTATTTATTATGCTATTGTTACTGCAAACTCTGTCATTGAGGAAGGAGCGTTCGTGCTAAGTAATGCTAATATGAATCGTGCGTTCACTTATAAAGAAGAGTGGGGCGATGGTATAGCTATGCGCTATTCATGGGTTCGTGAAGGAAAGACATATACTTACTCACGGCGTTTCCACAAACCGGAAAAGGATACTGAATTAAAAGTGGCATGGAATACTTTCCGTGATAAACTTGTTCCCGGACAGCAGGAAGAGTGGGTGGCAACAGTAAAGAATCCTGATGGAACTCCTGCAAAAGCACATATGATTGCAACTGTCTATGATAAGTCGCTTGATGCATTAGTGACTGATGACTGGAGATTGTATGTACCATATTTTTCATTTACACCAACATTAAGTTCCTCACTACGTAATATTAATACGCAAGTGACACTTTATGGTGAGCAATTGTTCCACCCTATGAATGAACCGTCGCTAAGTCTGTATCATTTAGATATACCGGAGATTCCCTCTTATAATCAGCTTAGTATAATAGGATATGGTAGGGAAGATCGCAGAATGCTTACCGGTGCCGCAAAAGGAATTAATATGACGCGGAATACTGTTTTCATGGCTAAGGCTGCTGCTCCACTTGATGATATGTCTACGGAGGAGATGGAAGTTGGCACAGTGGCGGCTGATGAAGAAGAAACAATAGATACTGCAGATATTCCTGTCAGGCAGAATCTTAACGAGACAGCAACATATCAATGGGAACTGATTACTGACAAGAATGGTGACGTGAGGATAAAATTTACATTGCCGGAAGCTCTGACATCTTGGCGTTTCAAAGGACTTGTTCACGATAAAGCAATGAATAACGGAATACTTGGAGGTGTCGCAGTAGCACAGAAACAACTTATGATTCAACCAAATATGCCCCGTTTCATGCGAGAAGGTGACAAGGGAGAACTCGTATCAACCATAACCAACACAACTGACAAGGCTATAGCAGGTAACGCCGTTATTACAATAATAAGCGCAGAGAGTGATAAGGTTGTATATATGCAGAAAGAAAAGTTCCATGTCGCTGCAAATAAAACAACTGATGTTACTTTTTCAATACCACAGAATCTCACTGCCGATATGTATGTCGTTAAGGTTGTAGCAGGTTCGAGTGACTTCTCTGACGGAGAGCAGCAGTATATGCCGGTGATTTCTGCAAAGGAACTTGTAGTAACTACTCGTGCTATCACACAGGTTCGTCCTGGACAGAAAGTCATTGATCTTAATGAACTGTTTGGTAAGAATACAGAGAAAGAACGTGTCACAGTAGAATACACGAATAACCCGGCATGGCTTATGATTGACGCATTGCCTGCCGCTATACAGGAATGTAAAGATCAACAGAATGCTGTCTCACTATCTACGGCACTTTACGCAGCAAAACTGTCAAAGCATATAAAGAGTAATGCTCACGACGTTGAACTGAGTGTCGACAGTCTGCAACAGATTATTCAGATTACTTCTGCACAACTACAGACTCTGCAGAATTATGATGGAAGTTTCTCATGGTGGCCATCAATGCCGGGCAACGCATACATAACCTCATCTGTAGTAATAAATCTTGTACGCCTTGATCATCTTATTGGTACTCAGCCAGAGAATACAAAGCTTATTTCAAGAGCAATGACATATCTTGGCAAGGAAATAGCCAAGGAAGTTATTGCGTTGAAGAAGCATGACGCAAAGAAGAATAAAGCGATGCCGTCTAATCTTGCTATGGATTATCTTTATCTTCAGGCATTGCGTGGAGAGAAATTGACAGCTTCAGAACAGGCTTATGTGACATACTTGATGAATCTGCTCAACGACCATTCGAAGACTCTTACTATATATGGTAAGGCTAATCTGGCTGTTGCATATGGAATGATGAAAGAGGGAGGAAACAAGCAGAAAGCACAGGAATTGCTTGAAAGTGTCATACAGCATTCTGTAGCAACAGAAGACATGGGACGCTATTTCGATACACCGAAAGCATACTATTCTTGGCGTAGTTATAAGATTCCAACAGAGACGGCTGCTATAGAGGCGCTGCTGGCTGTGCGTCCTAATGCAGAACAGACTGTGGCAGAGATGCGTCAGTGGCTTCTTAATGAGAAGCGTACTCAGCTATGGGATACGCCTATCAACACAATATCGGCTATTTATGCTTTCCTTAATGGTAATCTCTCTTCTCTTGATGAAGTGGAACAGCCTGCTAAGATAACGCTTGATGGTAAAACATTCTTCACTTCAGGAGAGAAGAAAGGCTATTTCAAAGCTACCGAAAAAGGAAGATATAATAAGCTTGTGTTTGAAAAGAAATCAGAAGGAATGTCGTTCGGCGCTGTTTATACAGAGGCAATGCAGAATGTTGCTGATGTAGAAATAGTTGACGATAACCAGTTGAAGGTGACAAGAGAGATAATAGATGCGAATGGTAACCCTATCACAGACCTCACAGTAGGTCAGCGTGTTAAAGTACGTATAACTATCACTGCTGGACGTGACTACGACTTTGTAGAAGTTATAGACAACCGCGCCGCATGTCTTGAGCCTGCCAATCAGATATCTGGCTACCGTTGGGGATATTACACAACTTCTGGTGATAAGAAGACAGGATATTATTTCAACATGATGCCAAAGGGTAAGCATGTTATTGAATCAGAGTATTTTGTTGATCGTGCAGGTACATATCAGAGCGGACTTATCATAGCTCGCTGTGCTTATGCTCCGGAATTCTCTGCTCGCGACAAAGCTATTATATTGAAGACAAAGTAAAGAATGAAGAATATATTTCCAATTATAGCCTTTAGCCTGTTGACCACAACGGCTAATGCGCAGAAGATTACTGCCATGTCGTCGGTTGTAGATATGGGACAGGTACAGTTTTATACACCTACGAGTGGAGTGTTTGAGTTGAAAAACACGGGACGTAAGCCTCTTATAATAAATAAGGTGGATACAGGGTGTGGCTGTACATTGGTTTCATATCCGACAGAACCTGTCGCAGAAGGAGAAGTGTTCAGCATAAGAGTAACATACGATGCGCGACAAATGGGACATTTCAATCGTAGTATAGAAGTTCATAGTAACGGCTCAAAGCAACCTCTGCTTCTTGATCTTCGTGGTGTGGTCGTAGAGGAAGTGACGGATTTCATAGGTGATTTCCCTTTCCGTTTAGGAGAACTTACTGCAGATTGTAACTATATTGAGTTCAAGGATGTACGCCTTGGTGAGGTGATACAGGAGAAGTTCCATTTGTATAACCCTACCGGTAAGGTAATACAGCCACGTATACAACACCTGCCTAATTATCTTAGGGCAGACATATCTCCGTCAAGTGTTGGACCAAATCGTTCTGCAGAAGTCACGCTGACGCTCGACTCCCGTTTCATGCGCGACTACGGATTGACACAGACGCATCTTTACCTTGCTGCAAATCCAGGAGAAAAGGTGTCGTCGGAAAAAGAGATAGGAGTATCTATAGTACTTCTTCCTGCAGTGGCGGATATGACATTAAGTGAACGGAACTCTGCTGCGAAGATGCAGATATCTGCAACAAAGGTAAATCTTCCTATAGCTGACGGTAAAAAGAAATCTGCTACAATAGAGATAACCAATATAGGAAAGAGTCGTTTAGAAATACAGAAACTTCAAATGTTTACCGTAGGACTGGGTATCGACCTTAACAAGAAGTGGCTTGATGCAGGTGAGACGGCTAAGTTGAAGATTTCAATCAATCCGAAGTTGATGAAGAATCTAAAGACATCTCCACGTGTTCTTATAATTACAAATGATCCTGACCAACCAAAGGTCATTGTTGATGTAGAAGTGAAATAAATAACATTTGAACGAGAAATGAAGATTGAGATAGATGAAGGTTCCGGCTTTTGCTTTGGTGTGACAACGGCAATTAAGAAAGCAGAAGAGGAATTGGCAGAGGGCAATACCCTATATTGCCTTGGTGACATCGTGCATAATGGTGTGGAGGTGAATCGTCTCACTTCTAAGGGGCTTGATACTATTGATCATGAAAAGATGTCTGACCTACATGATGCAAAGGTTTTGTTGCGTGCTCATGGAGAGCCTCCACAGACCTATGAAATTGCGCGTAAGAATAATATAGAGATTATTGATGCGACATGCCCCGTGGTTCTTGCATTGCAGAGAAGGATAAAGAAACAGTTTGACAGCAATCCGCAGGCACAGATTGTTATTTTCGGAAAGAAAGGGCATGCAGAAGTATTAGGACTTGTAGGACAGACAAATCAAAATGCTATAGTCATAGAAAGATTAGACGATGTAGATAAGCTCGATTTTCAGCGTGATATTTATCTATATTCGCAAACGACAAAGTCGCTTGATGAATATCATCGTATAATAGAATACTGTAAGAATCATATTTCGCCTGATGCCGTCTTCAAGAGCTTTGATACTATATGCCGTCAGGTTGCAAACCGAATTGACAACATCAAAGCTTTTGCCTCGCATCATGACCTCGTGCTTTTCGTTAGCGGGCATAAGTCTTCTAATGGCAAAGTGTTGTTTTCACAATGTCTGTCAGTAAACAAAAACAGCCACCTCATTGAGAGTGTGGCTGAGATTGATATGTCTTGGCTTGACGGTGTGGAGTCTGTAGGTATATGTGGTGCTACCAGTACTCCGAAATGGCTAATGGAGGAAATTGCGAATAGTATCAGCAAAGTTCGTTGACCTTTTCCTCTAACCATGCGTCTTGCTCTTCGATAGTCATATTGCTATTATCCAGAAGCAGGGCGTCTTTTGCTTGTCGCAAAGGACTAACTTCACGGTGTGAGTCGATATAGTCACGTTGCTGCACATTCTTAAGTATTTCCTCGAAATCGGCTTGCTCACCTTTGTTAATAAGCTCGTCATATCTGCGTTGTGCACGAACCTCGGCAGAAGCAGTGACAAAAATCTTAAGCTCTGCATCTGGAAAGACTGTTGTGCCTATGTCTCTGCCGTCCATAACAATTCCCTTGTCTTTACCCATACGTTGCTGTTGGACAACCATTGCCTCTCTTACAAAAGGAATGGCGGCGATGTGACTTACGTGTTTTGAAACCTCCATGAGACGGATTTCTTTCTCTACATTCTCGCCGTTCAGATAAGCGTCAGCCTTACCTGTGTCCGGATTTATTTTAAAAGAGATGTGTATGTTTTGCATATCTTTCTCCAGTTTCTCAGTATTAACAGTGTCATCTACATTGAAGAGTGAGTGACGTATAGCATAGAGAGTGACGCAACGATACATCGCACCTGTATCAACATATACATATCCTAACTTCTTTGCTAAAGCCTTTGCCATTGTACTCTTACCGCAAGAAGAGTGACCATCAATGGCTATGATGATGTTTTTCATATACGTTTTATATAATTTATATCTTTATCATTACAGCTCGTATGCGAGATTAATTAATATTGAATTGCTTGAAACATGGTATTTACCCCATGCTGCGTTCACCTTAAACCGTTCGAGATTAATTCCAGCACCTAATGAAAATCCTGCTCCGTGTGAACTCTCATTGTCGCCAGTGCCGATACTCATTTCCGAAGCTCGACGGAAGTTATATCCGAAGCCTACCCATATACTCTCTGACAACAGCAGGTCAGCACCGATTACTAAATGATCTTTCAGTTTGCCTTTCAGATGGTTTAGGTTCACAAGAGTTCCGTTTAGCCTTAACGGAGTATTGACAAGTCGTTTGCTAATTCCTATCTGCATGTCAATAGGCATCGCTTCATAGTCTTCGTTATATGCCTTGATCTGTCCGCCAAGGTTTTTTATCACTGCCGAAACAGAGAGTTCCTTATCAGCGTTGTAGTAGTTGGCTCCAAGATCCACGCCTACACCTATAGAGTTATAGTTTCCTATATATGAAGTAATAAATTTAGCCGAAATTCCAGCAGAGAAATAGTCGCTCAGCATATATGAGAAATAACCTGCCATTGATATATCCTTTGCCTTGAAGTCGCCGGTTAGAATTCCCTCAGGGTTCATCTCTTTCATCTGTCCGTAGTCCATGTATTGTGCCGATACAGCCAAAGAACCACGGTCCATGACGCCGAAGTTATACGATGCACTCAGTGTGTTTGCCCCTTGCATGTAGTTCATGTAGTTAAGACCAATCTGTTTGTTGGCAACGTTACAGAGTAGTGCAGGGTTGGAGAATATCAATGATGCGTCGTTTTCAATAATGCTTATGTTGTCGCCTCCCAATGCAGCAGCATGAGCGCTCACTGGTATTCGGAGAAAATTATACTCCGTCTGGCTTTCTTGTGCCCACGAGTAAGTGGCAAATAATAAACCAAAGAGTGGAAAAACGACTTTTTTCATCTACTTTCTTATAATTTATCGGCAAAGTTACGCATTTTTTCCAAAAGAAGTATTACTTTTGTATAAGTTTTCTCTGCCCACCTGTATGATACATATAATAATAT
>CAJPPF010000059.1 GCA_905372445.1 uncultured Prevotella sp.
TTCTTCTGTTTCGCTTGTGCAATTGGTTTTTTTTCGCTTACTTTGCAGATATAAAGCAACAAATATAATTACTAATAACCGTATTTATGTCAAGTACAACAGAAACACAATACCTCTGTGGTCTGAAGAAAGAAGACTTTCAGACCACAATTGACGGTAAGAGAACCGAACTCTTCATTTTAAAGAACAATGCAGGCAGTGAAGTTGCAATCACGAACTATGGTGGAGCTCTCGTAGCAATTATGGTACCGGATCGTAATGGTAATTTCTCCAATATAATACAGGGGCATGACAATATTAAAGATGTTATTGCAAGTCCAGAGCCTTATCTATCTACACTGATCGGACGATATGGTAATCGCATTGCAAAAGGAAAATTCCAATTGAATGGTAAAGGTTATGAGCTTTTTGTCAATAACGGTCCTAACTCACTACACGGCGGAAAACAGGGATGGAATGCAAAAGTATGGGATGCCATTCAAATGAATAGCCATGAACTATCACTGACTTATGTTTCTCCCTATGGTGAGGAAGGATATACAGGAGAAGTAAAATGCCATGTGACATACACACTTACCGAAGATAACGAATTAGTTATCAATTATCTCGCATCATCAAACAAGCGTACCATTCTTAATCTCACAAGCCACGGATTCTTCTCACTGGCAGGTATTGCAGACCCAACACCAACTATTGATAACCTGCTGTGTGAGATTAATGCAGATTTCTATCTTCCAATAGATGAGACATCAATCCCAACAGGAGAGATTCTGAAAGTTGCAGGCACTCCTTTTGATTTCCGTACACAAAAGGCTGTAGGAAAAGACATTGATGCTGATCATGAACAGATTAAAAACGGAGCAGGATATGACCATTGCTACGTACTTAATAAAAAAGAAGAAGGCGAACTAAGCTTTGCTGCTCGAATCGTTGAGCCAAATAGCGGTCGTACCATGGAAGTATACACAACCGAACCAGGCGTACAGCTCTATACTCACAACTGGGCAACAGGATACAAATTGCAGCATGGTGCTACAGCCCCACGTCGCTCTGCAATATGTTTTGAGTGCCAGCACTTCCCAGACTCACCAAACCATCCTTATTTCCCAAGTGTAGTATTACGTCCTAACGACATGTACAAACAGAAGACTATCTACAAGTTTGGTGTAGAGAAATAAAAAGGAAAAGGTTAATAAAATCAGAATAACTAAAACTATAAAGAACTTATGTCAACAGAAAAAAACAACGGAAAACTCGTTGCGATTATTGCAATGATGTTCTTGTTTGCGATGATCTCTTTCGTAACTAACATGGCAGCCCCATTCGGTCAAATATGGAAAATCCAATACGAATGGGCAGGTATGATGGGTAACATGATGAACTTCGCAGCTTACCTCTTCATGGGTATCCCCGCAGGTATGATGATTACAAGGATGGGATACAAGAAAACAGCTCTTGTAGCACTATTACTTGGTTTCGTAGGTATTGCCGTACAGTACTTGTCAAGTACACTCGACGGTACAGCAATCAGCACATACGTTGTGTACCTGCTCGGTGCTTTCATCTGTGGTTTCTGCGTTTGTATCCTTAACACAGTTGTAAACCCTATGCTCAACCTTCTTGGTGGTGGAGGCAATAAAGGAAATCAGCTTATCCAGACAGGTGGCTCAATGAACTCACTTGCCGGTACATTTACTCCACTCCTTGTTGGTGCGATGATTGGTCAGGTGACAAAAAGCACATCAATGCAGGATGTTGCACCATTGCTCATAATTGCAATGGGTATCTTCGCAGCGTCTTTCATCATCATATTCTTTACAAAGATTGTTGAACCAGAGCAGGCTGAAGGAAATATGACAGAGATGATCAAGGACGCTCTTGGATATCGTCACCTCGTGCTTGGTATCATTGCAATATTCCTCTATGTTGGTGTTGAGGTTGGTATACCTGGCGAGATGATTTTCTATCTGTCAAAGCCAGTCTCTGAAGGTGGCGTACTCGGTAGTGCAGCCATTGCCGGTACAGTAGCAGCAATGTATTGGTTGCTCATGCTTGTAGGACGTCTCACCTCTTCATTCATCAGTGGAAAGGTTTCTACAAGAACACAGATAGTAACAGTTTGTAGCGTAGCACTCGTTTTGCTCCTTGCCGCAATCTTTGTTCCTGAGTCAGAGACATTTTCACTGCCAGGGTCAGCAGAGTCACCAGTTGACCTCGTCATCTTCCAACTGACAGGTGGTGAACTCCCTATCAAGTGTCTCTTCCTTGTACTCTGTGGTCTCTGTACATCAGTAATGTGGGGCGGTATTTTCAATCTCGCTACTGAAGGACTTGGCAAGTACACCGCAGCCGCATCAGGCTTATTCATGACAATGGTAGTCGGTGGTGGCGCATTGCCACTTGTACAGGATTATGTGGCAGGTATTGTAGGATACATTCAGAGCTATTGGGTAATTGTTGCCGCCGTGGCTTATATGCTGTTCTTCGGTGTCATTGGTAGTAAGCCGGCTAAGAAAGACTAATATTTTATTATTAAGGTATAACAATATAATTCATTACAACTATGGATATTGAATTTGTAAGAAGTCGTTTCATCAAACATTTCGACGGCAAGACAGGTAACATCTACCATGCACCAGGTCGTATAAATCTTATCGGTGAGCATACAGACTACAATGGCGGTTTCGTTTTCCCAGGAGCTGTTGATTGTGGCATTATGGCAGAAGTTCGTCCTAACGGCACCGATACCGTTATTGCATATGCTATTAACCTTAAAGACAAGGTTGAGTTCAAGGTTTCCGACCCAAAAGGTCCGCAGGCTTCATGGGCACGATATCTTTATGGCATGATTCAGGAATTCTTCCTTCTCGGTGTAAATGTAAAAGGTTTTAATATTGCTTTTGCCGGCGATGTTCCTCTTGGTGCAGGAATGTCATCTTCTGCTGCTATGGAAGTTTGTTTCGGTGTAGCATTGAACGACCTCTTTGCTGAAAACAGAATCACGAAGTGGCAGATTGCACGTGCAGGTCAAGCTACAGAGCATAAGTATGTCGGTGTGAAGTGCGGCATCATGGATCAGTTTGCATCTGCATTCGGACAGGCTGGTAAGCTGATGCGTCTGGACTGCAACTCTTCTGAATTTGAATACTATCCATTCAATCCAGAGGGCTACAAACTCGTATTGGTAAACTCATGTGTAAAGCACGAATTGGTAGGCTCTCCTTACAACGACCGTCGCAACTCATGCGAGAATGTTGCCAAGGCTGTTGCAGCAAAGCATCCTGAGCGTCATATTCAGACATTGCGCGACTGTACTTGGGAGGATCTTGAGGAAGTGAAAGCAGAATGCTCTGCTGAAGATATACAGCGTGCAACATTCGTTCTTGGAGAGAAGGACCGTGTACTTGCAGTATGCGATGCACTCGAAAAGGGTGACTACGAAACTGTAGGTAAGAAAATGTACGAAACTCATTATGGTTTGTCAAAGGATTATGAAGTCTCTTGTGAAGAGCTTGACTTCCTTAATGACGTAGCAAAAGAATGTGGTGTCACAGGTTCACGTATCATGGGCGGTGGCTTCGGAGGCTGTACTATCAATCTCGTTAAAAACGACCTCTACGATCAGTTTATTAAGACAGTCACAGAGAAATACAAGGATAAATATGGCAAGGAGCCAAAGATTATACCTGTAGTGATAGGTGATGGTGGTCGTAAGATTTGCTAAATAAAACATCCAGCCCCCTCGTCACTTCATTGACGAGGGGTTTTTATTTTTACAACCAATTAAACAAAGATAAATTATGAAGATTAATAAATTCCTCTTTGCCTGCGGTCTTGGTCTAATTGCAATGATGGCATCATGCACTGGTAGCAACATGACAGAATCAGGTCTTGATCCTGCAAAGTTCGATAGCATAGTTGATGGAAAGCAGGTGAAACTATATACCTTGAAGAATGCCAATGGCATGGAAGTATGTGTAACTAATTTTGGTGCGCGCATAGTCTCTGTAATGGCAAAGGACAAGAATGGTATATTCCGCGATGTAGTACTCGGTTTCGATAACCTCAATCAGTATATCAATGTTGAGGGCAACAATTTCGGTGCTGCCATAGGACGTTACGGAAACCGTATCAACAAAGGTAGGATTACTGTTGCCGGCAAAAATTACCAACTCACACAGAACAACTACGGTCATTGTCTTCACGGAGGAAACAATGGCTATCACGCAAATGTTTTTTATGCAAAGGAAGTAACTGCCAATAAGATCGTACTCACTTTCCGGGATGAATATGGAAAAGAGCAGTTTCCGGGAAACCTTGATGTGACAATCACATACACGCTTACCGATGACAATGCTCTCGATTTACAATATGAAGCTACAACAGACGAGGAGACGATATGCAATCTCACAAACCACTCATACTTTAATCTCTCAGGTCATCCTGAGGCAGAGAACTACAATCATGTTCTTTACATCAATGCTGATAATTACACTCCTGTAGACTCTACATTCATGACAACTGGCGAGATTCGCTCTGTCTATGGCAACCAATTCGATTTCAACAAGCCAAAGGCACTAAGCACATGTATCGCTGACACGACAGGCTACAACGGACTACAAATAAAGTATGGCTTTGGCATAGACCACAATTTCTGCCTCAACACCTATAAAGACGGTAAGGGTGATGACAAAAAACTTGCAGCTTCTCTCTACAGTCCGTATTCAGGCATCATGATGCAAGTTTACACAAACGAGCCTGGCGTTCAGGTGTACACAGGCAACTTCCTTGATGGAACTGTAGCAGGAAAGAAAGGCATTAAGTATCCAAAACAGGCTTCAGTATGTCTTGAGACTCAGAAGTATCCAGACTCACCAAACAAGAAAGATTGGCCCTCACCATATCTTAAACCAGGCGAGAAGTACTACAGCCACACTGCCTACAAGTTCTCTGTGAAAGAATAGTATATATAAGAATTAACGTTTAAAGAAAATCAAGGAGACCATAGAAATCCTATCGTTTCCTTTTTTTATTCATTATAATTTTGTACCTTTGCATAAAGTCAAAAACTTAATAATAAACCCGATATGAACGAGATTAATCTAATGAATCGTGCAGCTGACAACATCCGCATTCTTGCTGTTTCTGCTGTCGAAAAGGCAAAGTCTGGTCATCCTGGCGGTGCTATGGGTGGAGCAGATTTTATCAATGTTCTCTATTCTGAATATCTCAAATATGACCCTAAGAATCCAACGTGGGCAGGTCGAGACAGATTCTTCCTCGACCCGGGGCATATGGCACCAATGCTCTATGCCGAGCTGTGCCTGACAGGAAAGTTCACACTTGAGGAACTGCAGCAGTTGCGCCAGTGGGAATCCCCGACTACCGGTCACCCAGAGTTAGATATAGCACGCGGCATAGAAAACACATCCGGTCCTCTTGGTCAGGGGCATGTCTTTGCTATCGGAGCTGCAATTGCAGCAAAGTTCCTTGCAGCACGTACAGGTAACCCAACTTTCGCACAGGAGACTATTTATGCATACATCTCCGATGGAGGTATTCAGGAAGAGATATCACAAGGCGGTGCTCGTATAGCAGGAGTTCTTGGATTGGACAATCTCATCATGTTCTACGATTCAAACGGCATACAGCTCTCTACAGAGACCAAGGAAGTAATGAACGAGGATACCGCAGCTAAATACCGCGCACTCGGTTGGGAAGTATTCGAAATAGACGGTAATGATGTAAAGCAAATACGTAAGGCTCTCGATGCTTCTCTGAATGTCAAAGGAAAGCCATCACTTATCATAGGTAAGTGCATCATGGGTAAGGGAGCATTGAAAGCCGACGGAACATCATACGAGAATAACTGTAAGACACACGGTGCACCTCTTGGTGGAGATGCATTTGTCAACACAGTTAAAAACCTTGGCGGCGACCCAGAGAATCCTTTCACGATCTTCCCTGATGTAGCCGACCTTTATGCAAAGCGCGCTGAAGAATTAGAAGCCATTGTAGCGAGTCGCTATAAAGAAGAGAAGGCTTGGGCAGACGCAAATCCGGAAAAAGCTTCACAGCTTGCCGGATGGTTAAACAATACAGTCCCGGACATCGATTGGTCGAAGATCCAACAGAAAGACGATGACGCTACACGATCTGCTTCGGCGACATGTCTTAGTCTTCTGGCAGAACAAGTACCAAATATGATTGTCTCATCTGCCGACCTGTCAAACTCTGACAAGACAGACGGATTCTTAAAGAAGACACATGTCCTTACAAGAGACGATTTCTCTTGTGCATTTCTTCAAGCAGGTGTTGCAGAATTAACTATGGCATGCTGCTGCATCGGTATGGCTATTCATGGTGGTGTGATTCCTGCATGCGCAACATTCTTCGTTTTCTCAGATTATATGAAGCCGGCTGTACGCATGGCTGCATTGATGGAACTTCCTGTTAAGTTCATCTGGAGCCACGATGCATTCCGGGTTGGCGAAGATGGTCCTACACATGAGCCTGTTGAGCAGGAAGCACAGATTCGTCTCATGGAAAAGCTTCGCAACCACTCCGGTCGTCCTTCAATGCTCGTACTACGTCCTGCTGATGCAAAAGAAACCACCGAATGTTGGCGCATGGCTATGGAGAACACCCACACTCCTACTGCTCTCATACTTTCACGACAGAATATAAAGAGCCTTCCGGAAGACAATGACTACAGTCAAGTTGCTCGTGGAGGATACATCGTTGCAGGTTCTGACAACAATCCTGATGTAATTCTTGTTGCTTCCGGTTCAGAAGTTTCAACTCTTGTTGCAGGTGCAGCACTGCTTCGCGAAGACGGCGTAAAGGTTCGTATCGTCAGTGTCCCTTCCGAAGGACTGTTCCGTGAACAGGCAAAGGGATATCAGAAATTAATTCTTCCTACTGATATAAAGAAGTTTGGCATGACAGCCGGTCTACCTGTCAATCTGCTTGGACTTGTTCCAGAAGCAGAAGGTAAGATATGGGGGCTCGAATCATTTGGTTTCTCTGCTCCTTATAAAGTGCTCGATGAGAAACTCGGCTTTACGGCAGAAAACGTATTTAAACAGGTAAAGGCTTTATTCGAATAAATATCCCTCTCCCCTTTCCATAATATCGGAGAGGGGCGAAATATTCGTTAGATTATGGATTTCAAGATTATTGGATTGGCAAGTGATCATGCTGGCTTTGAATTAAAACAGTATGTCAAGCAATACCTTGATGAAAAAGGCGTTGCTTATAAAGATTACGGAACGTTCACCGAAGAGTCATGCGACTATCCCGACTTTGCCCATACCCTTGCTGAAGGCATGGAGCGTGGCGAGACTTACCCCGGCATAGCAATCTGTGGCAGTGGCGAAGGAATCTCAATGGCGCTAAATAAGCATCAGAGCATTCGTGCCGCCTTGTGCTGGGCTCCAGAGCTTGCCCACATGTCTCGTCTTCATAATGATGCCAACGTGCTCGTAATGCCAGGACGCTTTATAACGCCGTCTACAGCACACAACATAATGGATGAGTTTCTAAGTACTGATTTCGAAGGAGGGCGACACATCAAACGCATTGAGAAGATTCCTTTGAAATAAACAAATAAGCACCTTATAATCGCTGTTATCATATTGATAGCAGCGATTTATGCTTTAACATATGCTCTTCGCAACAGGAGTTTTATTTGGAGTTTAAAAAGAAAAGTTGTAACTTTGCATATAAAACATACGAACAATAATTATAATGAAGCCGGTATTCATTGCAGGTCCTTGTGTCATTGAGTCAGCAGAACTTCTTGACATTGTAGCACAGCGTCTTGTCAAGATTAACACGAATCTTGGCACAGATATCATTTTCAAGGCATCATTTGACAAAGCAAACCGTACGTCACTATCGTCATTCCGTGGTCCGGGCATAAGAAAAGGCGTTCAGATGCTTGCCGAAATAAAAGAGAAATATAATCTCAGAATTCTCACTGATATTCATGAGAGTTATCAAGCTGAACCTGTTGCGGAAGTAGCTGATGTTTTGCAGATTCCAGCATTCCTCTGCCGACAGACTGATTTGCTTGTTGCCGCAGCAAAGACAGGAAAGACAGTAAACATCAAGAAAGCGCAGTTTCTCTCAGGCAAAGACATGAAGTATCCAGTACAAAAGGTTATCGACAGTCAGTCAGGACAACATGGTGAAGTGTGGCTTACCGAGCGTGGTAATAGTTTTGGTTACAACAATCTCGTTGTTGATTTCCGAAACATAACAGATATGCTTCAAATCGTACCTCGGGTCATTATGGACTGCACACACTCTGTACAGCGCCCAGGCGGAGCTGACGGCAAAACGGGTGGCGACCGTTCTTTTGTTCCTGCTATGGCAAAGGCTGCAAAGGCTTTTGGAGCGACAGGCTACTTCTTCGAGGTGCACCCTGATCCTGACCGAGGTCTGTCGGATGCAGATAATATGCTTGAACTCGATAAACTGCAATCACTAATTAAAGAATTATTGTAATGAACAATATATTGGAATATGGTGCACAATGTTTGAGAGACGAAGCAAACGCTCTCGAAAATCTCATTTCACAATTAGACAACAACTTTGCAGAAGCTATCGAACTGATGCTCAGTTGCAAGGGGAAAATAATCGTCACCGGCGTTGGTAAGAGCGGACATATCGGCGAGAAGGTTGCTGCTACCCTATCCTCAACGGGTACTCCGGCTTTCTTCATGAATCCCCTTGACGCATATCACGGTGACCTTGGAGGTATAACCAGTGATGATATAGTATTGGCAATATCTAATTCCGGTAATACAGATGAGCTGCTTCGTTTCATTCCAATTCTTCTACACATGAACGTGCCAATCATTGGAATGAGCAGCGATACGAAGTCTCTTCTGGCAAAGTACTCCAAGGCACATATACTTGTCAAGGTCGAGAAAGAGGCTTGCCCTCTGAACCTTGCACCTACCTCATCAACAACGGCTCAGCTTGCTATGGGCGACGCTTTAGCAATCACACTGATGAGAATAAGAAAATTCCAGCAGACTGACTTTGCACAATTCCATCCAGGCGGACATCTCGGCAAACGTTTACTCACGACTGCCGGCGATGTGATGCGTAGTGACGACCTGCCTATCATTCCTCGTGAAATGCACCTGGGAGAAGCTATTATTCTTGTCAGCAAGGGAAAGCTCGGGCTTGGCTTGTGCATTGAAAACGGTTATCTGACAGGACTGATAACCGATGGTGACATACGTCGCGCCATGGAGCGTTGGCAAGAGAAGTTCTTTAATCGCACTGTAGGCGACATAATGACACAAAATCCGAAAGTAGTCGCAGTGGACACCAAGATATCAGAGATTCTTACCATCATGCACAGCTACAAAGTGCACATGGTACCTGTTGTTGACAAAGACAACAAATTGCTTGGAGTCGTCGATCATTACAGCTGTATGTTATAAATAAAACGCCACATATGAGTGGCTGATCTTAAAATAAAAGCACTTTGAAACAGAAACTTACCTTAAATATTATCATAGGAGTGCTTATGATAATATCTAATCCTTTATATGCCCAATATGCCAGAGACAAGCGTGAGAACCCGCAAACAGAAACCATTTCCTCTGACTCACTCATTGTCCGACAGCTACGTCAAAAAGGTATCACCTTTTCTCATAATAACAGTGTTCGATTGTTAAAGTCGGGCAAAGAGAAGTTCTACGACCTTTTCCTCGCCATAAAAGATGCGAAGGAGAGTATACATATGGAGTATTTCAACTTCCGCAACGACTCTATTGCAAACCGCCTATTTGATATTCTTGCAGAGAAATGCCGTCAAGGAGTAGAGGTTCGTCTGCTCTTCGATGCCTTTGGAAACACATCCAACAACCGCCCGCTTAAAAGAAAACATCTCGATAAGATACGGCAGTTAGGAATACAAATCTATGCGTTCGATCCTATTCGATTCCCTTGGATAAACCATGTGTTCTCTCGTGATCATCGTAAAATTGTTGTCATCGATGGAGAGATAGCCTATACAGGGGGAATGAACATAGCCGACTACTACATTGACGGAACAAAAGTTGTTGGCGAATGGCATGACATGCACTGCCGCATCGAAGGCGAAGAAGTAAACACTCTGCAGAGAATATTCCTTGAGGCATGGTATAAGGTGACAAACGAGATAATCACTGACAGCAAATATTTCCGTGGAAGCAAAAAAAACAAGAATGCTTTTGCTGACCTTGCACCCGACCAATGCAAGTCTTCAGGAAACAAGATGATCGGAATAATAAACCGCGAGCCACGAATATCTAACGATATAATCAGATATTTCTATATAAATGCCATCAATAGCGCGCAGGACAGCATTAAAATCATAAACCCCTACTTCACGCTTAGTCCAAAGTTGAAAAAAGCAATTAAGCGTGCCAGCAAACGAGGAGTAAAAGTAGAAATCATGCTCAGTATGAACAACGATATTCTATTAACTCCCGACTGCGGGTTCTATAACGCCCATAAACTAATGAAGAATGGCTGCAACGTGTGGATTTTCAAACCAGGATTCCATCACACTAAAATAATTACTGTCGACGACAAATTCTGCACTATAGGCTCTGCCAATCTTAATGCACGCTCTCTAAAATGGGACTATGAGGCAAATGCAGTAATCGTTGACCAATGTACAACACAACAACTTTCCTCTATGTTCAATACAGATAAGGCAAACTCTTTCCAATTGACAAAAGAGGTGTGGAACAAGTGGCGCACACCATGGCAGAAATTCCGTGGCTGGTTTGCCAATCTTCTTTCACCATTCCTTTAAAGGAGATAGTTAGCAGAAGACCGCTTAGCATCCTGTGACAAATAGAAAGACATCAAATGGTCACTGGTTATCTTTTCCCGTTTTTCCTACTGCTGCGTCAATATTTCTTTTTATTCCAGAGTATTTTGCTCGCTTCACAGCCGAGCCTTTGAATAAGCGAGTATAGTCGTCAACGGTAAGATTTCCCCATTTCTCACGGTTCATTGCCATGAGCTCATCCTTAGGAGTGAACTCTGCTACATCAGTAGGTATAGCAAAAGAATTCCATGGACAGGCAGTCTGACAACGGTCACAACCATAAAACATATCGCCCATGGTACGTTTTGCCAACTCTGACAATTCTCCTCTGTTTTCTATTGTCTGATAACTAAGACACAGCTCCGAATTGAAAAAATCTCCACAAAGAGCCCCCGTCGGGCACGCATCTTGACAACGATGACATGAACCACAGCGATTTCTTATTGGTTTATCATAAACATCGACATCTTCTTGCAGAAACAGCTCGCCAAGAAAAAACATGCTTCCTGCATAAGGAATGATCAAGTTCTTATTCCGACCTATCCATCCAAGTCCACTCTGTTCTGCCCAATAACGTTCTAACACAGGGGCGCTATCGCAGAACACCCGGTAGTTCTGTGCACCAATGGCATCAGCCAACTGCCGTAGCTTGTTCTTTACTACATCATGATAATCGAGTCCTAAAGCATAAGCAGCCAATTGTAGTTCTCCTTCAGGAAATGACCTTAAAGGCGCGTAGTTGAGAGCAACGCTGACTATACTACGTGTACCCTCAACAAGCAGCCGAGGGTCGAGACGCTTTTCAAGGTTATTAGCCAAATAATCCATGTCGGCATTGCCATGCTTTTCTATCCATTCACGATATTTTCGTTCCATATCGGCATTAACTCGAGTTGCCTGCGATATGCCTGAACAGAAAAAGCCAAGACTCAATGCCTCGGCTTTTATTTTTGCAGATTCTATCATAAGGATGTTAATGAAAAAGTCATACTAATGAGTTTAATCTAAATCGTTCGTAAAACATTAGATGTCATGCGGTGCTATTGACAACATCATACAGTAACAAAAACAACCATAAAATTCAATATCAACCTATGATTAACGTTCATAACCGGTAAAGTGAATGGTGATTATTTCACCAGACCCTTTTCCAGATATTCAGCAAGATTGGTTCGCATAACACCTGCCACATGGTCAGCTGCGACCTTCTGCATATCGTGATGAACCATAATATGAACAAGCTGTTCGAATGTTGTCGCCTGAGGATTCCATCCCAATT
>CAJPPF010000060.1 GCA_905372445.1 uncultured Prevotella sp.
CAGAAGAAAAACCAGGAAAAGATTGAGATTTGACAAAAAAGAATGTAATTTTGTATCTAAATCAAATATTGGCATTATCTGAAAAGAATAAGAAGAGGAATAAACGCACTAATTTGGACATTGGCTGGTTTATATTTAGTGCTTGTCGTACTGTTGAATATACCGGCAGTACAACATTATATTGGCTCACAGATTGCAGACGCGCTTTCAGACAAGCTCGGAACAAGAGTGTATGTTGGAAATGTAGATTTGGGAATGCTCAATCGTATTATCATTGATGACGTGCTCGTCAATGATTTATCGGATAAAGAAATGCTCCGTGCTCCTCGCATATCAGCAAAAGTAAAACTAAGAGACTTAGTAAAAGGAAAAATTACTATATCATCTGCACAGCTATTTGGAGTGAAAGCGACCCTTTATAGAAAATCTGCACACGATGATTTGAATGTCCAATTCATCATTGATTCATTTGCATCAAAAGAGACAACTGAAAAAAACACACTGAACCTCGAAATAAGTTCCCTCATTATTCGCAGAGGCGAGTTGTCATACAATCAACTCGACGATAAAAATATATACAATATATCAACTAACCACATTAATCTTTCAAATATTAGTGCGCATGTTATTCTCAACAAGCTCACTAATGACTCTCTGGATATTAACATCAAAAGAATATCATTGAAAGACAAATCTGGCTTTGAATTGAAGAGATTATCGGCGAAAGTCAATGCAGGTAGCCAGCAGGCAATTCTCCACGACCTTTCTATAGAACTTCCGAAAACAAAGATTAATATCCCGGAAGTGACAGCATCTTACAAATATGAAAATAAGGAAGTAAAAGCAAACACTTTAAGCTATAAAGGTGAAATCAATAAATCGCACATAACACTTTGTGATTTAGGAGCTTTCAATTCCATATTGAAGAATTATACATCAACCATTACCTTATCAGCAAAGATTAAAGGCTACAACGAAAATATACATTTTGACAACCTTTTATTAAGTCAAGAAAATGATTTTGCACTGCAAGCCAATGGAGATATACTTGACTTTAAGACCGGCAAAGATTGGGATATTCAACTCAAACAGCTCAGGACAAGCAGTGAGGGAATAATGAAAACCGCCACTATGCTGAATAAGGCTAACGCATTGCCGGAGTTTATAAACAGTATAGGGAAAATAGACCTTTCGGTAAATGCCAACAAGCGAGGCAATAACACGACATTGTCAAGTAAGCTATCAACTTCATTAGGCGATATTAATGTAAATATAAAGAAAACAGGAGAGCATGTAAAAGCAGATATCACAGCAACCGACTTTAACATCGGTGAGCTTACTAATAATAACGCTTTCGGCACCTTCACAGGCAACCTTTTTGCCGAAGGAGTAATCAAAGGCAATGATATAATCAGTGCATCAGGCAATGTTGATGTTAAAAGCTTCACCTACAATAATCACACATTCAAAGATGCAAAGGCTATTGCCAGTTATATAAAGAATGGTAAGAGCCACGCAACAATCGACATCAATGACAATGCAGGAAATATAAACCTCATTGCAAACTACGACAGGTTAATAAAGTCGCATTCGATATCAATTTCAGGACAGGTAGACAACCTCGCCCCTGCATCATTAGGACTTACTGACAAATGGGAAGGCAAAAGATTCTCTTTCGCTGTGAACGGAAATTTAACAGGCAAAGACCTTCCGTCTTCTAATGGAAATCTGCTAATCACAGACTTCTCTATTAGAGATGACGAAGGAAATTATAAGCTTAACGAAATAGAGATTCATAAAACAGTAAAAGAAAAGACTCACCAGATAACATTCAAGAGTGATTTTGCTACACTCCGTGCAGAGGGAGAATTCAACTATGAGACTCTTGTAAACTCTGTTACAAATGCCATTTACAACCGTCTGCATACACTGCCGGGACTTAAGAAAAGACCTGCGACAAACAACAATTTCAATATCTATGCCACTATAAATAATACAGAAGTAGCACAAAAGCTGTTTGACATCGACCTTCAAATACATGAACCTTTACATTTAATCGCAAACATTAACGACGCAGAGCATAAAATAGATATTAGACTTGACGCGTCACGCTTTGCTTATAATGGCAACAACTACAGAAACGGTCATCTGCTGCTATTGTGCCCAAACGATACCATGCAGGCTGTCATCAACGCCTCTCAAATCAGCGATAATGGTGATGCCACTTATACAATAAGGGCTAAGGCTGCCAATAACCAGTTAGATACGAAGTTCGTATTCCACACCGACAACAAACAGATTATAAAGGGAGAGTTTAATGCCACAGCCAATTTCAGTACAAACGATAGTGATGAGCCACAGGCTGAAATTAACATATTACCTTCAGTGATATATGTAAACGACACAATATGGAATATTGACCCTGCGAAGATAAAATATTATTCAAAGCATCTCGAGATAAATAAATTCTCCATACATCATGATGATCAGCATATTCTAATCAACGGCAATGCTACAAAAGACATAAACGATGAGATCACTGTCGAATTGAAAGACGTCAATGTTAGCTATATTTTAGGTCTTGTCAATTTCCATTCTGTAGAATTTGCAGGCTATGCTACCGGCATTGCAAGGGGGCGTTCACTATTTGGAACACCTGAAGCAGATGCCAAAATCAAGGTAAAGAACTTTACCTTTGAGGGAGGACGACTTGGCACGCTTGACGTCAAGGCAGACTGGAATATTAACGATGGGGCTATAAATATTGACGGACTTGCACTTGACGAAGGCAAAAGAATCACTGACATAAAAGGTTACGTTTCGCCTAAAAACAGTGACATCGACCTACATATCAAAGCGAAGAACACACGATTAGAGTTTCTCAACACCTTTTGCGACTCATTCCTAAACGACATTGACGTCTATGGCACAGGTGAAGTAAATGTTGTCGGTCCACTCAAAGCCATCCAACTGATAGGCAAGGCTAAGGTCGAAGGCACCGCAGGCGTTACAAGTCTCAACACCTACTATACTCTTCGTGGCGACTCTGTATATCTTACTCCCGACGATATTGTCTTCAAGAATGATTCAATCTACGACCGTGACGGTCATTTGGGTATAGTCAATGGTCATCTACGCCACAAAAACCTTAGCAACTTCAGTTACGATTTCAACATTGACGCACAGAATCTTCTGGCTTACGATACACATTCATTCGGCGAAGACACTTTCTATGGCACTGCCTATACCACAGGAACATGCAGTATAAAAGGTAAGAGTGGTGAAGTTGTAATCGATATTGATGCCACACCGAATGCAGGATCACAGATTGTATATAACGCCGCAAGTCCCGACGCGATATCTGACCGTAAGTTCATCACATGGAACGACCGTAATCAGCAGATGCTTACCGTTGAGGATGATGATTTTATAGAAGTGACAAAGGAGAAGGAGATGAACACAAATCTATATCTCAACTTCCTCATTCACTGTAATAATGATGCTACGTTAAAACTACTGATGGATCAGACAAGCGGTGATTATATTTCACTTAACGGCAATGGTGTTATCAGAGCATCATATTATAACAAAGGTAGTTTCGACATGTTTGGAAATTATAATGTCGATTATGGCATCTACAAACTGACAATACAGAATGTTATAAAGCGCGATTTTGAGTTCCTGCCTGGCGGTACTATCGCTTTCGGTGGCGATGCTTATAATGCTGCACTCAATCTGCAGGCACAATACACCGTCAACGGAGTATCGCTTTCCGATATAAATATTGGAAAATCGTTTTCAAACAACAATATCCGCGTCAACTGCCTTATGAATATCAGTGGCACTCCTTACCAGCCACGTGTTGACTTCTCACTTGACATGCCAACTGTCAGCTCTGATGCAAAGCAGATGATAATGAGCCTGATGAACAGCGAGCAGGAAATGAAACAACAAGTGGTTTATCTGCTTGCCGTAGGCCGTTTCCTCAACCAAGGAAAAAACAATGCCTACACTGATGACGCAGTTCGACAAAGTCAGACTTCACTTGCCATGCAAAGCATACTTAGCGGAACTCTTTCACAACAGTTGAGTAGTGTTCTTGAGAATGTCGTCAACAGCAACAACTGGAACTTCGGTGCAAATATCTCTACGGGCGATGAAGGACTTTACAATGCCGAATACGAGGGACTGGTATCTGGAAGACTACTGAATAACCGCTTGTTGGTGAATGGTCAGTTTGGATATCGTGACAACCCAAACGCAACATCGTCATTTATCGGCGACTTCGACATTCGCTACCTGCTTGTTCCGAGTGGCAATATGGCTGTAAAAATCTACAACCAGACAAACGACAAGTATTTCACCAAGAATTCACTTAACACTCAAGGCGTAGGTCTTATATTAAAAAAAGACTTCAGCGGATGGAGAGATTTCTTCCGCTTCAAGAAGTACAAGCGATAACATTATAGGGAAAGTCCTCTTTCTTTTCAGGCATCAGCTTAACAGTAGAACTACCGAAGCCAGCATCCCGAAAACAAAGATATTGCGTGCCGTATCGCCAAGAACAATATTCAGTTCCTTGCCTTTAAGCTTGCGCATCCTCATGAATGTCAGGCAATGAAGGGCAACATACGCAATCATCACGAGATTTAATGCCGTACCATTACTGATAAAAAAAACACCTACCGCAGCAATTAAACCAAAGCAAAGGTAAAGAGCAAGCCCTGTTTTCTTTCCCAGAAGCACAATCAGTGTCTTTTTCCCGTCTCTGCGATCATTGTCTATATCACGGTAATTATTTACTATCAACAGATTGTCAATGACTATACCACAAAGTAACGACATCAGGAAAACACGCATCGTTATCTCATGTGTCTGAATATAATAAGAAAAGCAAACGGGGACGATTCCAAAGAAAAGCAACACGAGAACGTCACCAAGTGCCAGATACGAAAGAGTTGTAGTATATAGTACACTGCAAACTACGCAAGCAACACCGACAAGAATCATCTCCCAACCGCCATAGAAAACCAACGGCAATCCCACAATACTGGCAAGAACAGTCGTTATTGCCAGTGCTTTTACCATTGCCTTAGGCGTCACCCAGCCTTGAGAGCAGGCGCGCAATGGACCAAGACGTGTAGCTTCGTCGTCATTGCCCCTACGCCAATCAAAAAAATCATTTACGAAATTGGCATCAATCTGCATTATGAAAGCAAACAGCAAACAAAGCAATGCCGGCAACCATGTTACATGATATTCCGAATCATGAGCTGCCATTGCAAGAGCTATCATCACAGGGACAGCAGCTCCGGTAAGAGTCTTTGGACGAGCAGCAAGAAACCACGCCTTTGCAGAATTCTGTTTTACCTCATTCATCTTTCAGTCTACTTCAATGCCGAATACAATCTGTCAAATACCTCACGAAGTTTTTCCTTATCACGAATAATGCTTCTCAATTCATTTAGCCGCTGATGATTTGGGGAATTTGGTATCCAAAGGTGGATATAACCCGTCTCGGAGTATTTCTCTTCAAGGTGCTGTGAGAAACGCTCCCAATGCTGCTCACGGTTCATTTCCGGATAATGCTCAAATGAAAACTGCATAGTACGCGTAAATACAGTTTCCGGATTGAGTTCACGATCGGCCTCTGCAACAATCTTGCCATAGATATTTCGTGGCTGATGCGACGAAGAAGCACGATGGTCCTCTACAGCCTCTTTCATTATCTTTATCTGGTCAGCAGAGAACCAGCGCCTGAGTCGGGCATCTGACTGAAGTATCTTGCCACTTGTAACATGATGAATAGCACGCGGACCCTCCAGACCAAGATCATGGTAAGATGCCACGATGTAGCTCATATCTTCGTCAGCACCGAGTTTTCTTGCAAGGACAAGGCTCTCTGCTATGACATTCTGTACATGACGGATGCCATGCGAAGAATCAAATTCATTATATCGAGGGAGAATGTTCTTCTCAACAAACTCCATTATTTCAAGTGTTACCATAGGAAATATAATATATGTTCTTTGCCTGTTCTGGTTTTATAAATTAACGTTCCGTGCATTATACTATAAAAAGTGTGTCTGATTACTGCCTCTTTATGTTTCAATGTTATTTTATTGAAAACTTCTTCCACTCAAAATAACCAAAGCGATACTACTCTATTATCTTGCTAAAATACTCGCTTAAAACAAAAAAACTATTCAGAAGAATTTATATTACAGAATCGTACTGATACTTCTATAATTTAATTATCTAACAGTCAGATGAAAACATCCTTGCTTTACCTCATATTTAATAAAGCACCGGTTTTGCTTGCGCATATCATTCAGAACCTCGCTTAGCACCCATTTTAGAGTATCGTTTGTCACCGCACGCCGCGAGGGACCATCAGGCGCCTCCACTGTTTTATATCGGTTGTAGCATATATCAACAGTGGTACCATACTGATGACAGCTCTGTGTTGTAGCATTAAGATTTCGTTTTTGCAACTTTATGACATCATCACGGCTTCTCAATGCACTTGTTACAATTATTTTATGCAAAGGGATTCCCTTTATCTGCAAAGAATCGTAGAATGCTCTTCCAATATCTTGTAAAAGCACAGATGCCGAAGGGACAAGATAAGGAATGCTACTTCTCAGTTTATCAACAAAGAAATAATGATTTGAACCTATATATACAAGCTCATTCTTCCTCCTTTCCGCATCGGTACGATTTGCCACTGGCTTGACACCATTCTTCCGGGCAGCAACAAGCTGAACATCGTTTTGATCAGGAAATGAGTTTTTAAAACTGCTGACACTATAAATCCTATGAGGTTTAAAGTCAACCTCCTCTGCATCAGTTTTTTGAGATTTATTACTAAAGTTCTTATTTAGGTTCTGTTTCGTGTTATTATTATGCTTCTCTTCAACTACAGTTTTGTCTTCTGTTACATGTTTTTTATTCTCAACAACTATGTTCAACGAATCGGTCACAAGAGAAGTTGAGTCTGTCACCACCTGTTCAAAAGAACACTGATTCAGCGAAGGGAAAAACTCACGTGCCCAGCCGAGAGCAACAACAACAATACAAAATCCTTGAATATATCGTTTTGGGGAAATCTTCATAGCCTTTTTATCTATTCATCTGCAAAGATAGTGCAAATCAAAGAAAATACCAAGAAAAACTATGATTTTTATGAGTTACCAAGAACAGACCTATATGAGAACTATCGCTCAACGATAAACACAAATCTATCAATATACCACAGTGACTTTTTATTGCCTCCAAAGTAGCATATTTGCAGGGGTGTCTTTGCGTTGCCAACATCTCTCCGTTGTTGTTCTGTCGTCTTTCCGTGAGTTCACGAATACTACGAATAAAATTAACAAAAAGCATGTTCTGACTGCAAATACAGTCGATATTTGCCGACACGTTGCCCTTAAGTCACGAAAAACGCTGATTTTTGTCATTATATGAAAGACGCTGATAATCAGCGTGATGTGCTTTTTTGATTCCAATAAAAACGCGAAACAGTTTCAAGAAGCGTCGTTTCTTGACGCTAAAACCGGCGCTTCTTGCCGATAAAACCGTCGCTTTTTGCATACATAACCACCGTTTTTAAAGATGAAAAGCAAGGAATGAAGTTTGTTTCTCCTTTTACCGGTTCTCACAGATGCGTCGTTATGCTATGCATACTTGGCAATTCAGCACTTTTAGTTTTCTGTTTCGCGAAAAACCGTAAAGATGATTTTTATTTACAATATACAAGGCTCATTTCGTCAGTTCTGAATAAGAAAGGGGCGTGACTCATCACGTTCCACATTGAGATGCCAATCTTGTAAATATTATTCACATTGGACATATAAAAAACAAAAGTCACATAGAACATACGGAAAAAATGTATGTAATTTAGTCAAAAGCCATGCCATACATAAACGAACAAGCATTATCAACATCTGCCATATCAACAAAATAATATTGTTTAGATATTCTATTTATAGTTTTGCTTGGAAGTTTCCCTTTTTTTTTGTAATTTTGCCACGGAGTAATTAATATAAGAATTGATAGCAAAACATATAATACTAAATGACATTGACCCGTTGATATTCTATGGGGTCAATAATAGTCACCTGCAGATGATGAGGTCACTGTTTCCTAAGCTCAGGATAGTGGCACGCGACAATGTCGTTCGTATTCAGGGAGGCGAAGAAGAAATGATAAAGGCAGAGAGGGATATAGAGAGTGTCCGCCGTCATATTCTTCATTACAATGCTATTAACGACGAAGATATACTCGACATAGTGAAAGGCAATACACCAAAACAGGATGCGTCGAAAGATGTCGTGATATACAACATGTCGGGCAAACCTATCAAAGCACGTTCAGAGAATCAGCAACGGCTCATCGACACTTTCAAAGAAAACGACATGGTGTTTGCCGTTGGTCCTGCCGGAAGTGGAAAAACATATCTAAGTATTGCCCTTGCCGTGAAGGCATTGAAGGATAAGACAGCTAAGCGAATCATACTCTCACGCCCTGCCGTTGAAGCAGGTGAGAAGCTCGGATTCCTCCCAGGCGATATGCGCGAGAAAATCGATCCCTATCTTCAGCCATTATACGACGCACTGCAGGATATGCTTCCTGCTGTGAAGCTGCAAGAAATGATGGACAAGGACATCATACAGATTGCCCCACTGGCTTTCATGCGCGGTAGGACGCTGAATGATGCCATCGTGATTCTTGACGAGGCGCAGAATACGACAACAGCTCAGATCCGTATGTTCCTCACACGAATGGGTTGGAACACAAAGATGATTATCACCGGAGACCTTACACAGATTGACCTGCCACGGCAAACACTTAGTGGGCTGAAGGATGCCATACGCATCTTGGAAGGAATAGAGGGTATAGGCGTTGTCAACCTCAATCAGAAGGATATCGTCAGACATAAACTTGTGACACGCATAGTCGAGGCATACGAGCAAAGGGAGAAAGCACTGCATAAGCAAGACTCTGAAGATGATGTCAAAACGGAGCAGGTCAGCGTGAAGTAGAAAAATAAGGAATTTCAACATAAAATTACAATGAAAGCATTAACAAGAACCGATTTCAACTTCAAAGGACAGAAGAGCGTTTATCACGGAAAAGTGCGCGATGTTTACAACATTGACGACGACCTGTTGGTCATGGTAGCAACCGACCGCATTTCTGCATTCGATGTAATTCTGCCAAAGGGTATTCCATTTAAAGGTCAGGTACTCAATCAGATTGCCGCAAAATTTCTTGATGCGACTACCGACATCTGTCCAAACTGGAAACTGGCAACCCCAGACCCAATGGTAACAGTAGGACTGAAATGCGAGGGATTCCGCGTTGAAATGATAATACGTGGCATACTTACAGGATCTGCATGGCGTGACTACAAGAAAGGCTGCCGCGAAATCTGTGGAGTAAAGTTGCCTGACGGAATGCGTGAGAACGAACGGTTCCCTGAACCGATTGTAACACCGACAACGAAAGCCGACGAGGGACACGACCTCAACATATCAAAGGAAGAGATCATCGCTCAAGGCATAGTATCAAAGGAGGACTACGAGGTTATGGAGGACTATACACGCAAACTCTTCAAGAGAGGGCAGGAGATTGCTGCAAAGCAAGGATTGATTCTTGTTGATACAAAATACGAATTTGGCAAACGCGACGGAAAAGTATATCTCATCGACGAGATACATACTCCTGACTCCAGCCGTTACTTCTATGCCGAAGGCTACGAGGAGAAGTTTGAAGCCGGCGAACCACAGAAACAACTCTCAAAGGAGTTCGTACGCCAGTGGCTCATCGAGCACAACTTCATGAACGAACCCGGACAGACAATGCCGGAAATTACCGACGAATATGCAGAAAGCGTATCAGAACGCTACATTGAACTTTATGAGCATATTGTAGGCGAACGTTTTGAGAAAGCAAGCACCGAGGAAGACATTGCATCACGCATCGAGAAAAACGTGAGCAGTTACATCAATGCAATGCACAAGAGATAGTAAGCAATAAACATTTTCCCACAAGAAAGGAATGACCTACGAACAGGAAAAAATCAAACCCTACGACGGACAAGGAAAGAAGTCTGAACTTGTAGAACAGATGTTCGACAATATCGCTTTCTCGTACGACAAGTTGAACCACCGACTGTCGTGGGACTTCGACAAACGCTGGCGACGCAAGGCTGTTGAGCAATTGAAGGCTCTGCAGCCAAAGCGCATGCTGGACATCGCAACGGGGACGGGCGACTTTGCCATCCTTGCTGCAGAGATGCTACATCCGGAGCAGATCATTGGAGCTGACATCTCCGAGGGTATGATGGAGGTAGGCAGACAGAAGGTTGCAGAAAAGAATCTGTCGGAGGTTATTTCTTTCATGAAGGAAGACTGTCTCAACCTTTCGTTCGAAGACAACTCTTTCGACGCAGTGACAGCAGCGTTCGGTATACGCAACTTTCAAGACCTCGACAAAGGGCTGTCAGAAATGTGCCGGGTCCTACGCCCTAGAGGAATGCTGTCAATAGTAGAATTGACTACACCGGTGCATTTTCCAATGAAACAACTGTTCAATGTCTACAGCAATACAGTTCTCCCCATCTACGGAACACTTATATCAAAAGACAGCAGTGCATACGACTACCTGAACAAGAGCATCGCAGCCTTTCCACAGGGAGAACGTATGATGGATATACTTAAGAAAGCCGGATTCGACAAAGTATCATTCAAACGCCTAACATTCGGCATCTGCACAATGTACATCGCCGAAAAAGGATATGATACAAAGAATAGCGATTAACAAAAGAAGCAAGCAATGGAAAAATACGGACTTATAGGCTATCCATTAGAGCATTCCTTCTCAAAAGATTTCTTCAATGAGAAATTCGAGAACGAAGGACTTAATGCAGAATACATCAACTTCGAAATGCCAAACATCGAAGAGTTGAAACATATTCTCGCAAGCAATCCTGAACTCAAGGGATTGAATGTCACGCTGCCATATAAGGAGGCTGTAATCCCCTACCTCAACTCTATAACAGAACAGGCAGAGGCAATTGGTGCTGTCAATGTAATCCGAATATCCTACAAGGGACGTACACCCATATTGCGCGGATACAACAGCGACGTTGTAGGATTCTGCTGCAGCATAGAGCCGCTGCTTGAGCCTTGCCATAAGAAGGCGCTGATTCTTGGCACCGGAGGGGCATCAAAAGCCATCAACTACGGTTTGAAGCAACTCGGACTGGAAACAATGTTTGTCAGTCGTACGAAAAAAGAGAATGCTTTCACTTATGGCGAAATAACACCAGAGATAATCAAAACATACAATGTCATTGTGAACTGTACGCCAATAGGGATGTACCCTCATACAGAGGATTGTCCTATACTGCCTTATGCGGCAATGGATAGTCATACCCTACTCTACGATCTTATTTATAATCCCGACGAAACTCTGTTCCTGAAGAAAGGACGTGCAGCCGGTGCCGTGACAAAGAACGGTCTGGAGATGCTGCTGTTGCAGGCTTTTGTCTCTTGGGAGTTCTGGCATGAATAAAAGCAAGGACATCGCATAATGAATAAATTGTAAACTATTAATTAGGAATGGATTCAAACAGATATATGATGCGTGGCGTCAGTGCTGCCAAAGAAGATGTGCATAACGCCATAAAGAACATTGACAAAGGTATATTCCCGCAGGCTTTCTGCAAGATTATCCCTGATATTCTTTGCGGTGACCCGGAATACTGTAATATTATGCATGCCGACGGTGCAGGAACAAAATCATCGCTGGCATATATGTATTGGAAA
>CAJPPF010000061.1 GCA_905372445.1 uncultured Prevotella sp.
GCGTAGGGGCATGATTTATCACGTTCCGCCTCAGTGCTGAATCCATTGTACGAGATATTTGTTTCTCGTAGTTTGCGGAACGTGATAAATCACGTCCCTACGCCTGTCGGATTGCCTGTTTCCAAAAGGATATCGTAGCGTAATAAATCATCTTCCTCGCGTTTTCATCTTCCTCAATTCTTCGCTATAATTTATTTACCGGACACCAATATCAATGAATAAATTTAACAAAAAGACTGTTCTGACCGCGCATACAGTCGATATTTGCCGGCGCATTGTCTTTCGATGCAAAAAAACGCTTATTTTTATCATTACATGCAAGGCGTTGGGAATCAATGAGATAAAAGCTTTTGATGCCGATAAAAATACGAATCAATTTCAAGAACCGCCGTTTCTTGAGGCTAAAACCGCCGCTTCTTACCGATGAAACCGTCGTTTTCAGCGTAAAAAACCGTCGCTTTTTAAGATGAAAAGCACGGAATTAAGCTATTTTCTGCTCTTGTCGGTTTCCGAAGATATGGTTTTATGCCATGCGGACTTGGCAAATCATTGTTCTTGCTTTTCTATTTCGCCAAAAATAATGAAGGTAATTTTTCTTGACTATACGCCATATTCAAGATAAGATTTCTTTCACTTTTACAAGCACTTTCTTATCCCGAACCCTGCATGGGGCAAAACGTGGTGAATCATGTCCCGGCGGTTCCTTCCTTTTCCCGTTATATGCAAAGGAAGTTTATAGGTTAAAACTTATCCAGAACAGGCGTATATATTAATTCTTAAACTACGTCATTTAGCTGTTTTGCACTTGTTATTTACGGAGTATTGAGCGTATTTCTGTAGAATTATTCTTTACTTCTCACGTTCTTTGTCGGCGAGATATTGCTCTGCCCGCAGCAGATCGTCAGGGGTGTCGATGCCCACTGTCTCAATATCGGTCAGTCCTACACGTATCCGGTAGCCGTTCTGCAACCAGCGCAGTTGTTCGAGGCTCTCTGCAATTTCGAGCGACGACTGTGGCAGTGATGTCACTTCGTCGAGCACCTCGCGACGGTAGGCATACACTCCTAAGTGCTTTAGGAAAGGATAATGCTCCAGCCACATATTGCGGTCGACGCCGCGCACAAAAGGAATCACCGACCGCGAGAAATAAAGTGCAAAGCCGTTGTTGTCGACGACAATCTTAGGAGAGTTTGGATTCTCCGCAGCTTCAATGGTGGCGAACCTTTTTCCGAGAGTGGCAATCTGTGTCGTTGTATCGTCGAACTGCTTGCAAAGAGTGTGAATCTGCGATACATCTACGAACGGTTCGTCGCCCTGTATGTTTATCACAACGTCATATTCTCCGCCTATAATGTCGGCTGCTTCCTTTATACGATCGGTGCCGCTTTTGTGGTCTTTGCGTGTCATCACGGCACGACCGCCAAACGATAAGACCTCGTTAAGAATACGCTCGTCGTCAGTAGCTACGTATACATCGGGAATTATGCCAGCGGCTTTCTCGTAGACACGCTGTATGACAGTCTTTCCACCGAGCAAAGCAAGTGGTTTGCCGGGAAATCGCGTAGATGCATAGCGGGCAGGAATAATGACAAGAAACTTCATTCGTGGAATTGATTTTGATTGTTGATTCTGATGCAAAAGTACAAAAAATATCTAATACATTTTGATATGTGGAGGAAAATTCGTACTTTTGAATGTTTTTGTAAGCCAAAGAGAGGGAAAAACCTTTCTGTAACGAAAAGAAATTACTGAATAATGAAGAAATATATAATATCCTTTCTCATTGCATTGTCTTTGCCTATGGCTATGACAGCACAGAAGATATTGCTCGGCACATGTGCCACCCATGATAACGGAATCTATCAGGGTGAGATGTCAGGCGGCAAACCGCACGGAAAAGGAACCACGCTTTTCGAAAGCGGTAACACCTATGAGGGAGAATATCTGAAAGGAAAGCGCCAGGGATATGGTATTTATACATTCACTGACGGCGAGAAATATGAAGGCGACTGGTTTCAGGATCAGCAGCACGGACGTGGCACATACTATTTCGCAAACAACAATAAGTATGTCGGAATGTGGTTTCGCGACTATCAGCAGGGGCATGGCGTGATGTACTACTACAACGGCGATAAGTACGACGGAATGTGGTTTGAGGACCAACGCCATGGGAAGGGACGCTACACATTCAGTGGAGGAGCTTTCTATGACGGCAATTGGCAGAACGACAAAAAGAACGGACAGGGACATTTCGACTGGGGCGACGGGACAATATACGAAGGTCAGTGGAAAGACAACCTGCGCCACGGCAAAGGAATGTATATATATGCTAACGGCGATCGCTATTCAGGCGATTGGGTCAACGACCTGCAGGAAGGGAAAGGTATATGTAAATTCCGGAATGGCGACCTCTACGAAGGCGGTTACAAAGCAGGCGAACGCTCGGGACAGGGGGTGCTTAAATATGCCAACGGCGACCGTTATACCGGCAGCTTTGCCAATGGCGAGAAATCAGGACAGGGCACATTATACTGGGCTAACGGCGATTCGTATGTAGGCCGTTGGAAGAATGACAAGCAGCACGGACAAGGCAAGCTCAAGAAAAAGATAGGTGATGTCTACGAAGGTAACTTCAAGGACGGCAATGTAGACGGCGAGGTTGTAATCCACTTCGCTGACGGTGCCAAGTTCAAAGGCATCTACAAGAACGGTATGAAGAACGGTCCTGCCGTTACCGAAGACAAGGATGGCAATCGGTTCGAGGGCTCGTTTGTTGACGATGAACGCGACGGTGACTTTGTAGAAAAAGACCGCAACGGGAAAATCCTGCGAAAGGGTTACTACGAGAGAGGGCGACGCTTTGAGGAATAAGCTTGTGATAATAAAGACATAATATCGATAATATGAAAAAGGCAGTCAAGAAGACAGAGAGCCGGGAGCTTAATCTCTTGGTAAGAGATGCTTATCTGCAACCATTTGCCGATGCTATCAAGGGCAGACATGAATGGGCAGTGAAGAAAATCAACCAGTATACCAATAACGGAAAGTCAACGTTGAGCGACTTTGCTAATGGATACATGTACTTCGGACTGCATAGAACAGCTCGCGGGTGGGTCTTCCGCGAGTGGGCACCAAATGCTACAGAGATATATCTTATTGGCGATTTCAACGATTGGAAAGAGACTGATACCTATCGTGCCAAACGAATAAAGAATAGCGATAATTGGGAACTGAAGCTCCCAAAGAAAGCAATGAAGCACGGCGACCTTTACAAGATGTCCGTACATTGGAGAGGAGGTCAAGGTGAGCGCATACCTGTATGGGTGCGCCGGGTCGTTCAGGACGACGAGACAAAGATATTCTCTGCTCAGGTCTGGGCACCGGAAGAGGAATACAAATGGAAGAAGCCAGTCTTCCGTCCGCGCACATCGCCTCTGCTCATATATGAATGTCATGTCGGAATGGGGCAGGCAGAGGAGAAAGTAGGTACGTACGAAGAGTTTCGTAAAAACGTGCTTCCTCGTATTATTGAAGACGGCTACAACTGTATTCAGATAATGGCTGTGCAAGAACACCCTTATTATGGGTCGTTCGGGTATCATGTCAGTAATTTCTTCGCTGCGTCATCACGTTTTGGAACCCCTGAAGAGCTTAAGGCACTCATTGACGATGCGCATCAGAATGGTATCGCCGTTATTATGGATATCGTCCACTCGCACGCTGTGAAGAACGAGTTGGAAGGACTTGGCAATATCGCCGGCGATCCTAATCAGTATTTCTATCCGGGTAGTCGACGTGAACACTCAGCTTGGGATTCGCTCTGCTTCGATTATGGAAAGGACGACGTCATGCATTTCCTGCTGTCAAACTGTAAATTCTGGCAGACGGAATTCCATTTCGATGGCTTTCGCTTTGACGGTGTCACATCAATGCTTTATTACAGTCATGGACTTGGTGAGACATTCTGCGGATACCCTGATTATTACAACGGAAATCAGGATGATAACGCTATTTGTTATCTTACGCTTGCCAATAAACTAATCCATGAGGTGAATCCTAATGCCATTACAATTGCAGAGGAAGTCAGTGGAATGCCCGGACTGGCTATGAAGTTTGAGGACGGTGGCTATGGTTTCGACTATCGTATGCAGATGAATGTGCCTGACTATTGGATAAAGACACTGAAGGAAAAGGCGGATGAGGATTGGAAGCCGTCGAGCATCTTCTGGGAACTGAAGAACCGACGTGCCGACGAAAAGACTATAACTTACTGCGAGAGCCACGACCAGGCACTTGTAGGCGATAAGACAATAATATTTCATCTTATCGATGCTGACATGTACTGGCATTTCCGCAAAGGTGATGAGAACGACCGTGCAAACAGAGGTATAGCGCTCCACAAGATGATTCGTCTTGTGACACTTGCTGCAATGAATGGCGGATACCTTAACTTCATGGGCAACGAGTTCGGGCATCCCGAATGGATTGATTTCCCACGCGAGGGTAATGGGTGGAGCTATAAATACGCTCGTCGTCAGTGGAATCTTGTGGACGACAAGACACTATGCTATCATTATCTCGGCGACTTTGATAAAGCTATGCTTGAGATCGTAAAGAGCCAGACGGCATTTAGCCGCACAAAGATTATTGAGATATGGCATAACGATGGCGATCAGGTGCTTGCCTTCATGCGTGGGAGCTTGCTCTTTGTATTCAATTTCAGTCCTTCCAGATCGTTCACCGACTACGGACTTCTTGTGCCTGCAGGAGCATACAACATTGTTCTTGATACCGATAATACGGCATTTGGTGGCAATGGACTGAACGATGATGCAATGACTCGCTTCACAATCGTTGATCCTCTGTATATAAAAGACCGAAAGGAGTGGCTCAAACTGTATCTGCCTGCACGCACGGCATTTGTTCTGAAAAAAAACTGAAAGCTTGACTAATGAAAAAAACTGGTGTCTCGTCAAAGATAAATCTTGTCTGTTCACTGTTGTTTGCAGTGTTCGTGTTTTTGTATCTGCTTTTTTTTCAGGGTGATTTGCTGTTCTATGCGCAGCATGTACTGTCGGATGGAATGACTGTCTACAATCCATTGATAGGTGCAGTCATACTTACTACTCTGGCATTGCTTATGAGTTTTCTGTCATCGAGAACGTTCACGCGTAACTTTTCTTTCCTTCCTGCCCTGCACTATATGCCATCTGCGCTGATTATTGCTGCGCTGACTGATATTCATATTGTCGGAGAGAGTGGTGGGAATGTCTTTGGTAAGGTGTGGGTTGTAAGCATAGTACTCTTTACGTTGCTTGTTATTGTGAACAGCATTATAAAGGGACTGCCTATGAATACGCATAACGTCACTCCTATAGGCTTAATGCGCTCCGTAGCTTCTAATATGTTTGCTATGTTCTGTATTACTATTCTTATAGTTGCTCTTGGTAATACTGATGAGAAGGATCATCTTCGCCTCCATGCAGAAATGCTCCTGACACAAAACCATTTTGAGGAAGCTTCGGAGGTAGGAAAGGTACAGTACGTGTGCAGTGAGGCGTTCACAATGATACGTGCCTATACTCTCGGAGAAACAGGCGAGATAGGTGAGCGCTTCTTTGAATACCCCGTAGTGGGAGATGCCAACTCATTGCTCCCGTCGAAGAAAAACGCTCTGCTCATCCTTCCTGGCATTGATTTATACAAGTTTATCGGTGGTATCCCGTCGCCTGGTATGGATGCAAGAGAGTGCATACGCTTATTGGCAAAGCGCAATAAGCTGAATAATAAGGCTCGCGACTATAAGTATCTGTCGCGTCTTATTGATAGAGACCTTGACGGTTTTGTCGGTTATCTGAAGAACGATTCCGTATCTGTTGACTCTCTTCCGAAACACTATCGTGAGGCGCTTACAGTGTATAATCACTTGCGTACAGTGCCTGTTTTGGAATATTCATCACCAGAGATGGATACCGACTTTAAAGACTTTCAGGATTTGCTGAAAAAGAATCCCAACAAGGTTCTCAGAGAGAATGCCATGCGCGATTCTTATGGTAATACTTATTGGTTTTATTACTATTCTGCTCCTAAAACCAAGTAGTGTTTACTGTGTCACATCCTCAAGTGCTTTTGTCCAGTCGGTGTCGAGCGAGAACTGAGTGAGGAAGTTTGGGTGGTCTACATAAGCGTTGACCGCTTCTTTGTCAGTGTCGCCGTAGATAACGTGATTACGTGATGCTGCCTTAAATTTTGCAAGTATGGCTGCCTTGTCGGCATCACGTTTTGCTTTCTTCATGCGGTCAAAGAAGATATTCACGAACTCAATCATTGAAGAGACCTGTGTTCCCAACTCATGCTCTGTGAGAGTCTGTTTGTCAGAGCCCATGAGAATCATGTAGTATATCGCGTCCCACTTGAATGTAGCAACCTTACGAACTTCCAAATCCTTAGTGGTATCGTTCTTGATTGTCTCATAGTCGTCCATGATTTTCTTCACTTCTTTGTATATTTCCTGTGCTGATACCTGCACTGCGAAAGAACAGCAGAGCATCAATGTTATCAAAATCTTTTTCATTGTCATTTCCGAATTGTCAGTTACCTTTTATTGTTGTCGTTGCTTATTTATCACGACAAAAGTACATAAAAATGTTGGATAAATAAGTCTTTTATCGTCAAAAGCTCTCGTTTTTATAGTATTTTAGATAAGAATAACGGAGTGTAGTATTCTTTTTATGTTATAAGTCTCGCTGTACCAGTATTATTCTTCGTATGTTCTTGCTTCCGGGAAGGCAGGGTCTTCTCTATATTTTACTACAGTTCGGGATAATAATTCATAAAAACAATCGGTACGCGCCAGCTGTATGGGGCTTGATTTATCACGTTCCGAAATCTACAAAAAACAATCCGACAGGCGTTGCGGTGTGATTGCCACGTCGGAACATGATACATCACGTCCCCTTCGATATATGCGAATAAAATCAACAAAAAGGCTATTCTAAGCATACATACAGCTGATATTTGCCGGCAAGTAGTCGTTTGTTCGCGAAAAACGCTTATTTTTGGTATTACGCAAAAGGCGCTGAAAATCAGAGTGATATGCTTTTTTGATGCTGACAAAAATCAAAAATAGTTTCAAGAACCGCCAGTTCTTGAGTCTAATTCCTACGTTTCTTGCCGCTGAAATCGTCCTTTTTATCATAAAGAACCACCGTTTTTTCGGGGAAAAAGCATGGAATGAAGTTTGTTTCTGCTTTACGCGCTTCCCGAAGAGGTGATTTTATGCCATGCAGACTTAGCAAATCGTCGCTTTTGGTTTTCTATTTCGCTAAAAATCGCGATGATGATTTTTATTTACATACTCCTGCTCTTGATAATATTTCTTTAACTGTTACAAGCATTTTCTTATCACGAGCGCGCGTATATTTTGCACCTTACTTTTTGTTCTTTTCTTCCATTCCTTCCACGCGGCTTTTGTTTCTTATGGCAAAATCTTTCCACGACTTGAAATGCGTGGCGTCGGTGGTAGGACGGCTCATTTGCATGAAATGGCAATAGGCAGCGGCAAGTGCGTCGGTGGCATCCATGTATTTAGGCATTTCCGAGGCATTGAGTTTTAATATGCGCTGCAGCATTCCTGCCACTTGTTCTTTGCTTGCAGTACCTGTACCTGTCAGTGCCATCTTTATCTTCATGGGGGCATATTCATGGATTGGCACATCACGACGTATCGCGGCGGCAATGGCTACCCCTTGTGCACGTCCAAGCTTAAGCATAGATTGTATGTTTTTGCCGAAGAATGGAGCCTCTATGGCAAGTTCGTCGGGCAGATATGAGTTGATTAACCCGTCGACTCTGTCATATATATGCCCAAGACGGAGGTAGGGATCGTCCATTTTTATCATGTCGATCACGCCCATTGCCACCATCTGAGCCTTGCTGCCAACGACCTTAATCACACCGTAGCCCATTACGTTCGTTCCCGGATCTACTCCCATGATGATTCGTTCTGTGGTCTTTGGCAGTCGTTTTATCTTTCTTTTTCCTGTGTCGTTGTCCATAATGCTTGTCTCTCTATCTGTCGAGATACATATTCGTCATACATTCATAGCCGATGCTTGTTGCCTCGCCATGACCGGGATAAATCTTTATGTCGTCGTCCATCTGACATATCATACGAAGACTTTGTATGATCTGGAACATACTTCCTTTAATGAAGTCTGTGCGTCCTATACTGCCACGGAATAGAGTATCGCCCGAGAAAGCCACCTTCTCATCCTTACAATAGAAGAATACACTGCCAGGCGAATGCCCAGGAGTTGAGATTATCTCAAAGACATGATTTCCGAAACATATAGTGTCTTCCTCCGTGAAGCACCTTCCTGCCGCCGACTGCGGGATGCTTATATTATCGACAGAGCTGAAAATCATCTGTGCCTGTTGGCGCATGCTGTCGATGAGGAATCGGTCATGCTCGTGAACTTCCACCTTTAAGCCATACTCCTTCAACACCATGTCGTTGCCGAAATTATGGTCTATATGCCCGTGTGTGGCAATAAGTCGCACGGGGCATAGCTCGTTCTTACTGATATAGTCGGTGATGTCCTTGAATTCTTTCTCATTGTATGCACCACAATCAATGATGACGCACTCCTTTGTATCGTCGGATACAACATAGCAGTTCTCGCCAAGCATATTCACTTCAAATCTCTTTATATCAAGCATAGCCGGTGTTTATAGTGGGACGTAAATTACGTATTTCTCCTTGAACCATTCATCCTTGAACCATTCGGTTATCTCCGTCTGTTCTACAGTCTTTTTGAAGGGTTCCAACTCTGCGTCAAGATTGCCACCTTTAAGGCATATCAGACCATTGGCAAGCACGTTGAAGTTCTTTTTGTCGATGTTCTTTCGTATTATCTTTACGAGATCTGGCATGGGCATTACGGCACGGCTCACTACGAAGTCGTAGCGCCCTCTCTCTTCCTCGCCACGGCGATGCACGGCATTAACATTCTTCAATCCGATAGAGTTTGCTACTTCCGTTGCCACATGGATTTTCTTTCCAGTGCCGTCAATCAGCGTGAACTGACACTCAGGGAATAGAATGGCAAGCGGAATACCGGGGAAACCGCCACCTGTACCGAAGTCAAGAATCCTTGTTCCGGGCTTAAACGTAAGCATCTTACCGATAGCAAGTGAGTGGAGGACATGATGTTCGTAGAGATTATCGATATCCTTTCGTGATATGACGTTAATCTTTGTATTCCAGTCTTCGTACAGACCTTGAAGCAATCCAAACTGCCGACGCTGTTCATCAGTCAGGTTTGTAAAATATCGGAGAATTTGTTCCATAAATAGAGAATGTGCAACAAAGTTAGTGAAAAAAACAGTAATAGCTTGCTTTATTTGAGGATTTTATTTTAATTTTGTCGATTAGATGCGTGGAGTCAATGACAGACTTACAATAAAAAGCTGTTTTGCACGTTTCTTTATAAGTATGAGACAACTTTCGCCTATATATATAATAATGTGTCTTATGACCATAATCTGGTCGTGTTCTGATGATGATTATTCATATTCTTCGTCAGACAGACTGATGTTTTCATACGATACCATACGCATAGACACCGTTTTCTCGAATATTCCAACGCCTACGACATCATTCTGGGTCTATAACCGTACCGGCAAAAACATCCGCCTTCAGTCTGTGCGCCTTGAGCGTGGCAACCAGTCGGGCTTCCGTGTCAATGTCGATGGAGTGTACCTTGGTCAGTCAATGGGTTATCAGACAGGTGATGTAGAGATTCTACGTAACGACAGCATACGTGTTTTCGTGGAGTTGACAGCAGCAGGCAACGGCGATGCTGAATATAAGAAGCTTAGCGACAATATAATATTCACGACAGAGGGTGGGGCAGAACAGAGAGTCAATCTGTCTGCTTATTCCTGGGATGCAATACTCCTGCATGACCCCGTCATACACCGAGATACTACATTTACGGGCGATAAACCTATTGTAATATTCGGTTCATTGAAGGTTGACTCTGCGGCAACATTGACATTAAGTCCTGATACGAAACTCTTTTTTCATGACGATTCGAAGATTAATGTCTATGGACGTCTGCTTTGTAAGGGCGAGCCTGGCAAGGAGGTTGTGCTTCGCGGCTATCGCCTGGATAAGATTTTCGACCATCTTCCTTACGATGGTGTGAGTGGTCAGTGGCGAGGAGTACATTTCTTCGAGTCGTCATACGGCAATCAGATGGACTATACCGACCTGCATAGTGCATACGACGGAATAGTCATAGATTCATGCAGCGTAGACGAGAAGACACTTGAGATGACCTCATCGACCGTCCACAACTGCCAGGGATATGGCATTTACAACGCATCGAGCTGGGTAGAGCTTCGTAACTGTCAGCTGACGAACACACTTAAGGACTGCGTTTACAGCAAGGGAGGCATAACGACAATAAACAACTGTACTATCGCACAGTTCTATCCCTTTGATTCTAAACGAGGTGTGGCTTTGCGTTTCTCCAACATGTCGCCACTCCAGTTGCAGTGCTACAGCAGCATTGTGACAGGCTACGCCGATGATGAGATGAAACCTTACCTGTCAGACTCTACCAAGAAATTTGCCTACGAGTTCAAAAACTGTATCCTTCGCACCCCTAAGGTCATGACTGACGATTCGGTGCGTTTCGTCAATGTACAGTTTGAGAATATCGAAGATACTGCCAAAACAGGAAAGAAGCATTTCCTGAATGTTAATAAAGACAATAAGTTAAGATACGATTTCCGTCTTGACTCTTTATCTTCTGCCATCAATGCTGCGGACAAAGCAACCTCCACGCCTTTCGACCGTAATGGACTGCAACGTGATGAACATCCGGACATAGGAGCATTCGAATACAAGAAATAATTACCTTACATATAATGATAGAGAAAAAAATTGAATTCAATGTCGAAATACTCTCTCTTGAAGAGATTCCTCTCGACCAGCAAGAATTGGTGAAGGCTGCCTATGAGGCGACCGAAAATTCATACGCAAACTACAGTAATTTCAATGTTGGTGCTGCTATACGTCTTGGTGATGGTCGTATCGTCATTGGTGCAAATCAGGAAAATGCCGCGTTTCCCGTTGGCCTGTGTGCCGAACGTACCGCCATTTTTGCGGCTCAGGCAAACTACCCAGACCAGAAGATAACGCATATCGCTGTCACAGCAAAGAATCTTAATGGTTTCCTCAAACAGCCGGTTACTCCATGCGGTTCTTGCCGTCAAGTGATGCTCGAAATAGAGGAACGTTACAAGAACCCAATGACAATTCTGCTATGTGGAACAGATAAGATTTACAGGATCAAAACTGTAAAGGATCTCCTTCCATTGTGCTTTGTCGATGCAGATATGCGTTAGTAGCTTTTTTTCGGTAAAAAAGAGTGCAAAAGTTTGGCGATTAGAAAAAAAAACAGTACCTTTGCACACGCATTTGAAAAGTGGTTTTTCATTGTGGTTCGGTAATTCGAAAAACGCCGTTAGGGAAGTTTGGGTGAGTGGCTGAAACCAGCAGTTTGCTAAACTGCCGTGCGGGTAACCGTACCGGGGGTTCGAATCCCCCAGCTTCCGCAATGAAAAACGCTGATACATATTGTTAGTTGGTGGATTCATCTAAGGGTTAGGATTCAAGATTCTCAATCTTGCCATAGGGGTT
>CAJPPF010000062.1 GCA_905372445.1 uncultured Prevotella sp.
CCCTACCTTTGCCCTATATTTAATGTTTTTAAAAGGTATCAAAAGAAAGTATGAAGCATTTTATATTTGCCATATTATCCGCTTTGACATTATCTACAATAGTCTCATGTAATGAAAAGACTACAGAAGCGATTATTGAAGAACGAATTGACACCTTTGCAACGCACTATTATAATTGGCAGTATCTTGATTGTGTACCTTACATCACAGAAGGCTCTGTGAAATATCTTAAGTATTTTGCCACCAATGTCACACAAGCAGATATAGACCTTTTGAAAAAAGCAGAACGTGATGCCTCTATCGAGGTCAGTGATTTGAGGATTCAAGGTGACAGCCTTGCATTTGTCACAGTTAAGGTCAGCAATGTTTACGCAGCAGATACCATTGGGCGTCCAGCACACAAATACGACAGCGGGACTGCAGAAATTAAGGTTGTCAAACAAGGAAATAAATGGCTTGTCGAGTTCTCCCAAGCACCAATCAGAACGGCATACCAACAGCAAAGTGAATCGCAAGATCCCGTTTCAAGTCAGGATTGAGCAAAGGAAAGTGTTCACGTGCATTAGTATATGCAGGATCTACAGCCTTCATGCCAAAGTCAAAACGCACTATAAAGTAACTGAAATTCAGTCGTACGCCTAAACCATAAGCAACTGCAATCTCCTTATAGAACTCATTGAAAGCGAATTGACCACCCGGCTGTTCCTTGTATTCACGCAACGTCCATATATTTCCGGCATCAATAAAGGCTGCACCGTTTACCTTCCAGAACAGTTTTGTACGATATTCCATACTCAGATCGAGCTTAAGGTCACCCGTTTGGTTTATGAAGTCAATACGTCCGTCTGTACCACGAAACCGTCCCGGTCCGAGACCCCTTACGCTCCATCCGCGCACGGAGTTCGCTCCACCAGAGAAATATCGTTTCTCAAAAGGCAGTATAATGCTGTTTCCATAAGGATAGGCTATACCTATAGCACCATGAATCACCAATTGATTGTTCTTATCAAAGTCAATAAGTTTTGTAAAGTCAATATCACCTTTGACATATTGAGCGTATGCTATATTAAATAAGGTGTACTGTCCATAACGGTTCTGCTTAAATCTGGAAATACGTCCTATACCGTTCAATAAGTTTCCAGAGGTTTCTATATTTGTACGAAGAGCCCATGTAGAATGGTTTAAGGTCATACCGAAACCAATCTTCATGATGAATAAGTCCTCATAATTATAGCGAAGAATGGCATTGCGATTACTTACATTATCAAGATATTCGTTACGAAACGTTTCTGAAATCCAAGGCATGTAGACATAGTTCATGTCAATGAGATCGAAACGATAGGTTATATTCTTTGCAAAATTCGTCCATCTGTATCGCCACGATGCAGAGAATAAGCGTCTATGAAACTCCGGGCGGTTCTGAAGATTATACGACGCCGACAGTTCGCTTGTGGCATTAACCTCACGCAAGAAGCGTCTGCTTAAGAATGGAGCCATAAGGCGAGGGAAGGTAAACTTCGACTCAATGCCATACTCATTATAGTTTTGATCAGAATATCCTCCAATCTTGTAATCGCTTCAAATGCTAATCGCGCCTGAATACTAAAGAGCTCGCTACCTCTGAACAGGTTTCTGTTCTCATAGGTCAATGTGGCTGCGGCTCCAAGATCGCCTGACGTATTCGTTCCTTCCGGCAGAAATGAAATCGTTGAAGGTTTATTTGTACTTATCTGAATATCGCAATCAAGAAGTGTAGTGTCAGGCAGTTCGTTGAAACGTATATTTGTATAACGAACCGCCTGCATGCGTGCAAAATTGTTATACGTCTTCTGAAGTGCCGTGCTGCTATAAACATCACCTTCTGTAAATACAGTTCTGTTCTCAAGGGTTTTCTTTCGAAGGTGCATTGTCTCCGAGTCTTCACTACTGTAATTAATTGAACGAATATGATAGACTGGATGATCTGCCTCTTCAGAATTATTGTCCGAACGATATTTGAGAAGCGTCATGCGCACATCAACATCAGTACTGAAAGCTGCAGTATCGACGTCGAAAACAATAAATTCCATGTGAAATTTATAGTATCCATTACTTGTAAGCAAGGATGTAATGCGTTTACGCTCATTATTAAGGCGTGAAATGGAGAACTGTTCGCCACGTTTCAATGAGTTCAAGACATTTCCATGTCTTTCAATAAACGACTTTACAGAATCGTCCTGAATATCATATTCTACATTTCTTATATAATAGGCTTCCTTGGGATGAAGTTTGTAGACTGCTTTAAGTTTATTGCCTTTTACAACGTTTTCCACCTCCACATCAGCATGCAAATAACCCATATTCTGCATTGCCAACTGCAAATCACGACATGAAAGTGACGTTTGAAGTGTATCATATATGACAGGAGCAGCTCCTGGTTTTCTGATAAGTGAAAACCATTTTGTATTAGGTTGTTGACGAACATAGCCTGAAAGCGACGAAATATTAAGATTCTTATTGTCAGAAACAATCTTAACTCCTTCAAGTGAATATGAACCTTCAGGAATTACTTTTGAAGTAGAACAACCTAAAAAAGCCATCACTATAGTGAAGGTCAAAAGAAAATATATGATTTTTGAAGTATGTTCCTTGATTACAATCATATTGCAAAGGTACAGTAAACGAATGTAATATCCAAATAAATAAAAGATTAATTGGGTTTTAGTGAGCGCAGTATAGATTATAAATAAAAGAGCATTATGCTGATAACGAATATCATATTCATGTAAATCAGGCATCAGATGAAAATTCGATGATGAAACGTAGATTAACAAAACACGCATTGAGTTCTTATTGTTGTTTGGCAAATAGAATAATAAATCTGGTATAATCTGACAAAAACACCATAATACAAACAGACAATTTATTGTATATTTGAATCAGAAAAATGTATAATCCGGTCAAAAATAAATATATTACATACCATTTTCAAACCGAACAGAAATGAAAATTTGCACTAAAAAAGGGAATAATAGAACGCCAAAAAGACAAAAAATACATATGAGATGCACAATTTCCGTTAATTTTTCATGGAAAGAGCGTTACAATTCACAATAACAGTAATTTAATTACGACACTTAAACGACTATTATCCAGAGGTTTAAATACAAACCATATCTGTAACACGTACTTTTTTAAGATTTGGAACTTTCTTCTTTTTTGATTATCTTTGCGTAGTCTTAAAATAACAAAGGCATACAACATAAAAGACGAATAGTAATTTCACTAATATAAGGAGATGATTTTTGGAGAAAGCGTTCTCTGATATTTGGTCACTCCAACTATTACAATTTAACTTTCCAAAATTTATTTCTTGCCTGGCGATGTGATATCGTCCAGGTTTTTTTATTTTAAAGAAATGACACAAACAGTTTATTACATATCAACAACCAACGCAAGACTATTTGGATTAAGCCAGACAGTATAACAGACAAGCATAATCGCCAACTCCTCATAGCCACAATAACCACATATTATAAACATGTATAAAGGTTCAATGCCAAACAAAAATGAACAAAGAGCGACATATATTAAAAGCAAGAACACAGGCAGCAAAACTTGTAAATATAATTCAGTCACACTTCAAAACGATAAATACAAATTAGCTATAAAAACACGACTTGCAACACATTGATTTACAACACATTGCAAAAAACGTCGTTTCTTAGTTCAAAAAAGGGCGGTTTTAGCGGCAAGAAACGGTGCTTCTTAAACCAAGAAACGGTGGAATTAGAAGATGAAAACGGCGGTTCTTGAACGTTAAAAAATAAAGTAAAGAAAATTCCAAAGACGAGAGTTGTTGTCTTTAACTCAAATCGGTAAATAGATTCCTAACCGGTTTGGGTTAAAGTTTCTATAATTTATCCTGAAAAGTTTGTCGGTATCAGGGAAAATATTTATCTTTGCAATAATATGTAACATTATGAGCGATAGAACACCTTCATTCCAAGACAAGAACAGCGAGGAAGCTCTGTTGAACCGATATGTCAACGAAGTATCTGTATACCCCCCTCTTTCATTGGAAGAGGAGCAAAGAATGGCTACACTTATACAGAATGGCGACCTACAGGCTATGGAGAGGCTGATAGACGCTAACCTCATGTTTGTAGTAAGCATTGCCCGCCAGTATAAAAGACACGGAGTAAACATGCTTGACCTCATCAACGAGGGCAACATTGCGATGATACATGTTGCTCGCAAATATAAACCCTCCGGAGGGAAACGATTTGTTCAGGAAGCAGTCTATGCCATACGTAAAGCTATAGAAGCAGCTCTTCCGAAAGAGGAAATACGAATAAACAGAACTCTAACGGAAAGCCTTACGGGAAAAGGCAAAGAGGCTGACTCTTCCGCTGAAGAGCATACCGACAAGGAAGCAATGGCAGAAGCAATACTTCTATTGCCGAAGCGTGAGCAGACTGTACTCAAAGCACTATATGGAATAGATGAATACCCACAGACGATGGCTGAATTTGCAGGTGCGCATGACATGACCCGTGAGCGAGTGAGGCAGATACGCAACAGAGCTATCAGACGGCTACACAGCTACAGAAACAAGAATTTTAAGTAACAATATTATATGACACATAATTTTAGAATGGCACTCATCTGCATGGTTATGCTGATGATGTCCATGCAATCTTTTGCCGTGCTAAAACCAACAAAGCTATATGCCTATGGATTTGCGGCATCTTTCAACGACTCTACAGTATACATTACCGACATCATGGAAATAGACTCTGCATGGGTTGAAGCACGAAGCGGCTTCCTATACAGTAGAGATAACTATTCATACCAACTGAAAACATATCTGGAGCAACAAGGATTTCAGAATCCAACATGTATCATCTCATTTGCAGAAAAACGCAAGGAAGCCGAGAAGAAATACATGAAACTGAGAAAGAAATATACCAAGGTTCCGGGAGCATATACAATAAAGTATCTGACGGAACAGGATTTTCGTTTCAATGCTATTAGCGCCATTGGCGACCCAAGTGTAAGCACAAACTACACTAAGGAAGCTTTGAAAGCAGAGATAAAAGCAGACAAAGAAGCAAAGAAAGAAGCTAAACGAAAGGCAAAAGAAGCAAAGAAGTCGGCTAAAAAGAGAGAAGCAGAAGCAAAAAATCCGAGAAAAAGGAAATAAAAAAGCATCTACTACGCATAATGAGCCACATCAACAACTACAAGGTAGCAGAGCTAATCTTGTCGCTAACGTTTGCAGAGGGACAGAAAAACGATACATCCCTGGTGCCTTCGCTTGAACCTTTTCGTTATGCCAATCGTGAGTATAGCGAAGAGGAGTTGTTCTTTCATCTTCATATTGACGACACCCTTCGCCCTGTGCCAAAGGCAGAGCGCACAAGAATAAAGGCTATTGACACGGGCAATGGTGAAACAATTGTCGACAAACGCTCAAACGGAGGGTATCAGTTTATCATTAAGGACACATGTGGAAACAGTTGTTGCCTACTCATTACAGACAGTAATTTCAAACACTGCCAAGCTGCACTGAACGGCACATACAGCATGCGTACCTTCGGGTTAAACAATGCACTTATGCTCATATTTGCATTTGCAGGAAGCAGTAACAATCTTGTTCTTATACACGCCTCATTAGTAAGAAACGACGGATGGGGTTATGCTTTTACAGCAAAGAGCGGTACGGGCAAGAGTACTCAAGTAAGTATGTGGTTGCGACATATACCCGGATGTGACCTGATGAACGACGACAATCCAATAATCAGAATTATTGACGGTGAACCTTTCATCTACGGAAGTCCATGGAGCGGAAAAACACCATGCTACAGAAATGTAAAGGCACGATTGGGAGCTATCACACAGATTGTACGTGACACAGAAAATCATGTCGACCGAATAAATCCTATAGAGGCGTTTACTACTCTGATAGCATCAGTGTCAGCAATGAAATGGGACAGCGAAATATTCAACAACATCTGTAAAATTCTCTCAAGAATAATAGAAACGACACCAATATACAACCTATATTGCCGTGCGGACAAAGAAGCAGCATTAGTATGCCAACAAGCAATTTCAAGAAGCAAGAAGTACAACTGAACAATGCAGAGCTTTTCCCAAAGCTCATAGCACTGCTGGAGGCAGGTCACACCGTGACACTGACACTCACAGGATTCAGCATGCGTCCTTTTCTTGAAGACAGGCGCGATATAGCAGAACTGCGCCATGCCACAAATCCAAAAGTTGGCGAGCCGGTTCTGGCCATAGTTGGAGACAATCACTATGTTCTCCACCGACTGATTAAAATAGAAGGAGACAATGTGACATTACTTGGAGACGGCAATCTAAGCACAGAACACTGTAAACTGAGTGACATAAAAGCTCAAGTAGTGGGATTCTACCGCAAAGGAAGAAAGACACCTGACACCATTGACGGGTGGAAATGGAAATGCTATTCCATTATATGGATGGCTCTACGCCCTGTCAGAAGATACATTCTATACATATATAGACAATGGGTAAAAATTTTCGGAACAGTTTAATGGCATTATCTATATAATTAATAAAATAAAAGGTTTGTACAGCGTGCATGCGGTATCGACTTACATTTGAGGGTGGTGGTGAAAAACAATTAACGGTGAGGGTAGCAAGAAAGCAGTATATCAACTTCAACGGCGATAGACCCATATAGACACACAGGTAGTCATATGAGTGCTGTTCTTTCTTTTGTCATATACTCAACGATAATAGAAAAATAAACAAAAACAAGTCCATGCCTTGCGCAGGACACTTATAAATTTAATTATGAAAGTAAAGAAAGGCTTTGTTCTGCATGAAATATGCAATGAGAATGTTGTAATTGCAGAGGGTATTGAAAATATTGATTTCAATAATTTGATTTCAATGAATGATACAGCAGCATACATTTGGAAGAATGTCCAGGGTAAGGACTTCAGTGTTGAAGATATGGTTAGTATGATTCTTTCAGAATACGATATTGACGAGGCAACAGCCAAAGATGACTGTAAAGCCCTTGCAGAAAACTGGCTCAACGCCGGTATATGCGAAGAATAGCTAACCGGACAGCTAAAGAAATATAGTATTACTAAGGTCTTATAATATGATGAAGCCTTAGTAATATATTGTCAGAAAGTTTCGATTTATTATGCAGGTTGCGAGAGTGTCATCTTCCCTTCAGGAGAAATCGTTATGAACACAAGATAACCGGAAGCACTCTCTGGCACTCTTAGTAACGCATGGAACACAATACCTAAATTGTCACAGCGGTCATACACTACATCACTGAGAATACTCTGACGCATCACTTCTGCAGGAACATACTTATGGAAATCATGCTTGTGAATATCTGAAGAAAAGACCCTATGTGCTCCTTCATATACCGCAAGATGAATAATGTTATCATAATAAATTTTACTAATCCCTACCCCTTCGTCATTGTAGTCAGACTTGATAACCTTATAAGTAGTAGGATTGATCTGAACATAGCAATGATAATGCCTGTCACCATTTACAACGACTGTATCACGCTTGACCAACTCCTGAATAATATCATCATCAAAAACATCATCCTTATCCTCAAACGATTGCTCTAAATCAGGATTATCACTCTTGAGCAAAATTATTGTCTCATGATTCTGATTGCGGAATTTAAAAAGATTACTCGTAAACTTTTCTATGAAATAGCTCATCGGAATATCGCCATCAATATATATGGAGTCACCATATATACGATAATGAACAGGAAGAATCTCTGGATCTGGATAATACATCGTATCATTAACTGCTTTAAACACGACACTCTCGTCGTCAGAATTAATCCACACTCCGGCAAGCATAGCCTCTAAGCGAGGATCGCTTTTACGCTCCTCGGATTTCTTATCGCCACAGCTCATACAAAGCAAGGCAATAATAACAGACAATATTCCAAATACCTTATTCAATATATCAATTTTTTCTATTCAAATGTTTCAGCATCTGCCAAAGAAAAACCATTAAGGTCTTTCTCACTCGTCACCACATCATTAATATCGATATGCCAATCAATACCAATAGTCTCATCATTCCAACGAATACTTGCTTCAGCATGTGGAGCATATACATTATCAACCTTATATGTGAAAATGGCATCGTCAGACAAGACAACAAAACCATGTGCAAAACCACGAGGGATGAATAGCTGACGCTTATTGTCTTCGCTTAACTCTACAGCAACGTATTTTCCAAAAGTCGGCGAACTCTTACGAAGGTCAACAGCAACGTCAAGAACTCTGCCTTTTATTACTCTGACAAGCTTAGCCTGTGACCATTCTCCTTGCTGATAATGCAAGCCTCTGAGTACTCCATAGCTTGAGCGTGATTCATTATCCTGAATGAATTCCACCTTACCTATATTTTCTTCAAAATCCGACTGCTTCCAAGCCTCGAAGAAATAGCCTCGTTTATCTGCAAAAACCTTAGGCTCAAGGATATACACACCGCTTATAGAAGTTTTTATATACTGCATACTGCATTTATCTTTTTTATATAACGGCAAAGATACTGTTTTTGCAATGAAAATCCAAACTTAAACCAGTAAATTATTTTTTTCGTAGTTTTTTATATAAAAGTCTTTGGCGTTTCAAAATAATGAATTATCTTTGCACATAATGTTCAAGATTGATCATCACATAGAGTATCTCCTTCTGAAACACGACTGCGTCATAGTTCCGGGTTTCGGAGGGTTCGTCGTACATAGCTTACCCTCTCGCTACGACGAATCCGACGGTATGATTTTACCGCCGGCGACTACTGTTGGATTCAATCCGCAGCTCACACTCAACGATTCTCTACTCATCCAATCTTACATAGAGGCTCATGACATGAGCTATCCGGAAGCGCAGCGTGAAGTTGAGAAAGAAACGCATGAACTTAAGGAACGCATCTCAGACAACAGTTATTTCGATATCAACTCTGTCGGACGTATTTCAATCAACAGTATGGGCAGCTACGAGTTCGAACCATGCCAGGCTGGAATACTCGTTCCGCGTCTTTACGGTCTTTCCGGCATTGAGACATCTGACAACGAGACATTTCTTCAGTACGATAAAGAGAAGAAAGACAATGTTTCATTTTCTAATATGACAGACGAAAACGCTGAAGAGAAAGTAATAACAATCCGCACATCAACACTGCGAAAGATTGCCGTGGCATGTATTGCCGCCTGCTTCATAACAGCAATTCCATTCCTATCTCAGCATAAAGACAGCTATCAACTGCTCAGTGGAGTTAATTCGACAATCATTTCCAGTCTTCAGCCAAATACAGAAGAAACAATTTCACTAAATGTCACTCCACAAAAGAGTGTACACAACGTATACGTTCAGAAGAAAGTAGAACCAAAAGTTATTGCTTCTGAGCTTACCGTTAATACGGTTGCGCCAAAGATGACAAAGGCAGAGACTCCTGCTTCTTCAAAAGCAGAACTGCAGACACCAGCTATAGCAGAAGTAAAAAGTCCGTCATACACTATAGTTCTTGCTGCTCAGGTCCCCCTTAAAAATGCAGAAGTATATGTAAAACAACTTGTAGAAAACGGCTACAAGAATGTGAGAATCATTGGCGAAGGTAAAGGCAGGAAAGTAGTAATAGGGACATATAAAACAGAAGAAGAGGCTCAAAAAGCAAAGAGAGAAATAAACAAGCATGATGGTATGGCATCCGCTTGGGTATTAGAAATGAAAGGATAATCACTGATTACATCAGTAGGATTCATTTTCCATTCCATATTAATATATTAGTATAATGAAAAGAGTACGTTGTCCAAAATGCGACAATTACATTGTTTTCGACGAGACTAAATATGAGTCTGGTCAGTCATTGGTTTTCCAATGCCCTGAATGTAACAAGCAATTTGGAATTAGGTTGGGAATATCAAAACTTCACGGAACACAAACAGAAGAGAATAATCCAAACGAAACACCGAAAGAAGAATCCGTTGGTTCACTCATTGTCATTGAAAACATCTTTGGCTTCAAGCAGGTTCTTCCACTCCATATGGGCGACAATATCATCGGACGCTACCAGAAAGGACATGATATTCAATGCCCCATCGAGAGCAACGACCCAAGTATAGACATGCATCACTGCATTCTTACCGTTCAGCACGATAAGAAAGGTAATCTCAAATATATTCTTCGCGATGGTCCAAGCTACACAGGAACATTCGTCGGAGGCGAAATCCTTGGCGACAAAGAACGCAGAGTAATATCTGACGGCACACTTTTCACCATTGGTGCAACATCAGTCATTCTGAAGACAATAAACTCTGAAGAAGACTAATTCTTCAAACAAAAAGGCAGTAAAATTGTATTTTAATCTTAATTATACAAATATTTTTGGGAATACAACGTTATTTTTGTACCTTTGCAACCGATTTTGCGTTATTATGCACTTTCCACACATCGTATCTGTTTTAAACTATTATAAATGAGACAGTTAAAGATCCAAAAGAGTATTACGAACCGTTCAAGCGAGGCACTCGACAAGTATCTCGTAGAAATTGGTCGTGCTCCACTTATCTCAATTGACGAAGAAATTGAACTCGCGCAGGCTATTCGCAAGGGAGGTCCTGAAGGTGAGCGTGCAAAAGACAAACTTGTTACCGCAAATCTAAGATTTGTCGTTTCAGTTGCCAAGCAGTATCAGCACCAAGGCCTAACACTGACCGACCTTATCGACGAGGGAAACATCGGACTTATCAAGGCAGCACAGAAGTTTGACGAGACCCGTGGCTTTAAGTTCATCTCCTATGCCGTATGGTGGATTCGCCAGTCAATTCTTCAGGCTATCGCAGAGCAGAGCCGTATAGTACGTCTTCCACTCAATCAGGTTGGTTCACTTAACAAGATTAATCACGAGATTAACAAGTTTGAACAAGAGAATCAGCGTCATCCATCTGTGCAGGAACTTGCCGAGGCAACAAACATCGATGAAGAGAAAATCGGTCAGAGTCTCATGGCTGATGGGCATCATGTTTCAATAGATGCGCCTTTCCAGGATGGTGAAGACAACTGTATGCTTGATGTTATGCCTTCAAGCGACGACTCTCGAACAGACCGCCAAGTAGATCACGAGTCAATGGCCATGGAGCTTAACAATGTTCTGAACAAGGTCCTGAAAGAGCGCGAGATTACTATTATTCGCGAATGCTTTGGCATTGGATGCCATGAGAAAGGACTAGAGGAGATAGGCGACCAACTTGGTTTGACCCGTGAACGTGTTCGTCAAATCCGTGAAAAGTCAATCGCAAAGTTACGCGATTCAGGCAATGCTAAAATTCTTATGAAGTATCTTGGATAAAAACAGAACTTTCAATAAGACAAAAACAAATATTAGATGAGGATGTGTCAGTTTGACACATCCTCATTTTTTATATCATGAAATTTACTTACTTGTTAATTTTATTCACAGTATCCGGCAGTGCACAAAAAGTCGAAAGAAACCTGACGGAGATATACTGTCAATGCAAAGCCACCTCTGCAAAGATGCCACTTTTGGTCAATAAAGAGCTTCAAAGTTGGAGAAATTATAGCGTTTTAACTCTTAGAACAGCCTTATATCATTATATTATTGAT
>CAJPPF010000063.1 GCA_905372445.1 uncultured Prevotella sp.
CTTTTATTTTACAAAAGTCATGGTATATATCGCAATAGAATATTGATATTTGTCAACTTAAAAAACGAATGTTTGATTTATATCAAAGTAACAAACCGTCAGACATGCACCTGAAAAGTTATGCTTTCTGCTCATCGCCAAGGTTGAGAGCGATGAAATCTTCATCGAGCTGCTTCTGATCAACATACGATGGTGCATCAAGCATCACGTCACGACCCGAGTTATTCTTGGGGAATGCTATACAGTCGCGTATAGAGTCAAGACCTGCAAAGATTGACACCCAGCGGTCGAGACCATAAGCCAGACCTCCGTGAGGTGGTGCACCATACTTGAACGCATTCATCAAGAAGCCAAACTGCTCTGCGGCTTTCTCCGGAGTGAAGCCCAGAATCTCGAACATCTTTGCCTGAAGCTTTGGATCGTGAATACGGATAGAACCACCACCAACCTCAATACCATTGCATACCATGTCGTAAGCATCAGCACGCACGGCAGCAGGATTTGTATCAAGCATCGCTATATCCTCGTCCATAGGATGAGTGAATGGATGGTGCATTGCCATGAGTCTGCCTTCTTCCTCGCTCCATTCGAACATCGGGAACTCTGTCACCCAGAGCAGAGCGAACTTGTTTTTATCACGCAGACCGAGACGTTCTCCCATCTCAAGACGGAGCTCGCAGAGCTGCTTACGGGTCTTCATAACGTCGTCGCCTGATAGTATCAGAATGAGGTCACCCGGCTTTGCCTGCATCTTTTCTTTCAATGCCTGCAGTTCTTCCTGTGTATAGAATTTGTCAACCGACGACTTCACAGAGCAGTCATCGCCGACACGAGCATATACAAGTCCCTTTGCACCTACTTGCGGACGCTTTACCCATTCTGTGAGTTTATCAATATCTTTTCGTGTGTAAGAAGCGCAACCCGTAGCACAGATACCACCAATGTAAGCAGCGTTGTCGAATACGGCAAATGTTCCCTTCTTCAAGATATCGTCAAGTTCTACAAACTCCATACCGAATCGCATGTCAGGCTTGTCGGAACCGAAGCGTTTCATACACTCTATCCATGGAAGACGAAGGAAATCGCCTTCGAGCTCAACACCGCGGAGCTCCTTGAAAAGATGCTTAGCCATGCCCTCGAAGGTCGTAATAATATCTTCCTGATTCACAAACGACATCTCACAGTCAATCTGCGTGAACTCCGGCTGACGGTCAGCACGCAAGTCTTCATCGCGGAAACACTTCACTATCTGGAAGTAGCGGTCAAACCCTGCTACCATAAGAAGTTGCTTCAGTGTCTGAGGAGACTGTGGAAGAGCGTAGAACTGACCTGGATTCATACGCGACGGAACGATAAAGTCGCGCGCGCCTTCTGGTGTAGAACCAATGAGCATTGGTGTCTCAACCTCAAGGAAACCAAGGTTTGAAAGGTAGTTGCGCACAGCAATACAGAAATGATGGCGTAATTCTATGTTCTTCCGAACGGCATTACGGCGCAGATCGAGATAACGATATTTCATACGTATATCATCACCGCCGTCAGAGTTGTCTTCAATAGTGAAAGGAGGTGTGATACTCTCGTTGAGTACAGTCAGTTCACTGACTTCTATCTCAATCTCTCCCGTTGGGATGTTAGCATTCTTTGAATAGCGTTCTGCTACAGTGCCGGTAATCTGAATCACGAACTCACGACCGAGCTTATTAGCACGCTCACAGAGCTCTGCGCTTGTCTCTTCATTGAAAACGAGCTGCGTTATGCCGTAACGGTCACGAAGATCTACAAAGGTCAAAGCTCCCATCCTACGTGAACGCTGTACCCATCCGGCGAGGGTTACAGTCTCACCCACATTATGGAGACGTAGTTCTCCACAAGTATTGCTTCTATACATAATGAATATTTTATTGTTCCTTAAGGTTGCAAAATTACAAATAAAATATGACATGATGTAAAAAAGAGCCGTCTTTTTGCAACATTCTACATTTTTAACCAGTCTTATATAAGATGTTCGCGGATTTTTTGCTAAATTTGCAACGAGAACAGAATTAATAACGTACTAACAAAGGAAGGAAGATATGAAAAAGTTTCTCTTAATCGCAACCTTGCTGATGGGCACATTAATGATAGCTCAGGCTCAGGACAAGAAAGCACAGATCAAATTTGATAAGACAACATTCAGCTATGGAACCTTCAGCGAGAAGGAGCCTGTTCAGAAGTGTACATTCACTTTCACCAACGTTGGAACCGCTCCATTAGTGATAAATAATGCAGTAGCAAGTTGCGGATGTACCGTTCCGTCATATACAAAAACTCCTGTCCTCCCTGGTGAGACAGGCGAGATTAAGGTGACATACAACGGCGCAGGCAAGTTTCCCGGTCATTTCAAGAAAACAATCACCATCCATTCAAATGGCGAACCTGAGATGGTTCGACTATATGTTGAAGGCAACATGACTGACGCAAGCGAAGCTACAAAAAAGAATTAATCTTCGTAATCATAGATAACAAATCCTCAGAGTTATTTTGGACCCTGGGGATTTTTTTGTACATTAAAAAACAGAGCCTAAAGACTCTGTTTATGTCGAGGTGACAGGGCTCGAACCTGCGACAGCCTGGTCCCAAACCAGGAACGCTACCAACTGCGCTACACCTCGATTACAACTCTTCTGCGAATTGCGAGTGCAAAGTTATAGTTTTTTTCATACATTGCCAAACATTTGCTTGATTATTTTATAAAAGCACTTTCTTTTTTCTACAAACTTAACAAAACTACCGGTATCACGCCGTGCATAGTCATAAATAGTGTACAAATAAAATAGCCACACGGAAAGGGATGCTATATATACTATGCCCAGGTTTCGGATAAGAAATCATAAAACAGCTGGCAAAAAAGTTATATATACGCATTAATTGTAATGCTACAATAATGTTCGTAGCGTTCAGCAAGAAATTCATTCTTCCTCTCTGAAGCTCTTAATTAACCGAAAGAGGTATATCCAAAGGGTTGGTTTTGTGTCGACGACATTTCTTCGTTGCACTTCTGTCACATTTATCGTGCGCATCAGAAAGCTGCGAATAAAGTTAACAAAAAGGCTGTTCTAACCGCAAAAACAGACGATATTTGCCAGCGCGTTGTCGTTCGTTGGCAAAAAACGCTTGTTTTTTGCGTTACATTCAAATTACTGATAATCAACGAAATAAATGCTTTTAATGCAGATAACAAGTGGAATCAGTTTCAAGAACCGCCGTTTCTTGACCCTAAAATCGCCGCTTTTAACCGATGAAACCGCCCTTTTTAGGCTAAAGAACCGCAGCTTTCTGAGAGAAAAAGCATGGAATTAGGCTATTTTCAGCTCTTGTCGGTTCTCAAAGACGAGATTTTATGCAATGTAGACTTTGCAAATCATCATCCTTGGTTTTCTATTTCGCAAAAAAACACGACGGTGAATTTTCTTTACCCCAAATCGGTTATTAGAGTCCTTGACTGATTGTGTTCGATTGTTGAACAGATGTGCTGGCGTTTCATCGAAGGCGTAGCGGGCTACGTCGAGATGTAATGGCAGCGCAGATGTCGGCAAGCGGACGAAAGCAGTAAGGAAGCATGGCGGTAATAACAAATCTAAGTATATGCGTCCTAATGACCGATTCGAATTTACTATAACGAGTTCGGGATAAGACGTCTGCAACTTTTACAAGACCCTTCTTATCCCGAACTCGCGTATATTATATAAGGTGTAGTCTCTTACTTTATGATTTCCAATGCCTGGAACACGCCCTTCAGAGCCATAACAGCACGCTCCACCTGCTCCTCTGTATGGTTTGCCATAAGAGCAAAACGAACGAGTGTATCATTTGGGGCACATGCCGGAGGGATTACAGGATTGATGAATACGCCAGCCTCAAACGCCTTTGCAACAACCACGAAAGTCTTATGTATGTCGCGAACATAAAGAGGTATTATCGGACTCTCTGTGTCGCCAATCTCAAAACCTTCCTCCTTGAAACGCTTCAAAGCATAATTCGTCACATTCCAAAGAGACTCTATACGCTCTGGCTCCGACTTAATAATATGTAGTGCCTCACGTGCAGCAGCTGTAGCAGATGGCGGACAACTTGCACTGAAAATATATGTACGCGCAGTATGGCGTAATGAATCGATTATAACTTGATCGGCAGCAATAAAACCACCTATGCTTGCAAGCGACTTAGAGAATGTTCCCATGATAAGATCTACCTCGTCGGTAAGACCGAAATGGTCGCACACTCCACGTCCCTGACGTCCGAAGACACCAATGCTATGAGCCTCATCGACCATGATTGTTGCGTTGTACTTATGCTTCAACTTTACAATCTCAGGCAGATTACACAGGTCACCTTCCATAGAGAACACACCGTCAACAATAATGAGCTTCACCTTATCTGGCTCACAACGCTGAAGCACGCGCTCAAGGTCAGCCATATCATTATGTTTGAAATGTAGCTGTGTGGCGAACGACAGACGGCGACCGTCGACGATACTTGCATGATCGCGGTCGTCGCAGATAATATAATCGTCCTTGCCGACAAGCTGTGGGATGACACCACTGTTTACAGTAAATCCTGTAGCAAAGCAAAGAGCATCGTCCTTGCCAATATATTCAGACAGCTCTTTTTCGAGTTGAACGTGAATATCAAGCGTTCCATTAAGAAAACGGCTGCCAGCACATCCACTGCCATATTTACGCATTGCCTCACAGCCTGCCTCAATGACTCTATCATCGCCAGTCAGTCCAGTGTAGGCATTAGAGCCAAACATCAATACGTGATGCCCTCCCATTTCAACCTCTGTACCCTGCTTTCCTTCAATTTCGCGGAAATACGGGTAGATACCATTCTCCTTCACGTCCTTTGCCATTGAATAGAAAGGATGCTTAGCGAGCTTCTCTTGTAATAGTCCCATTTTATATTTTTCGGTATATTTATTTTCGAGTGATTCTATATCATAAAAGATATGGCTATCTCATAGACTTGACACCGAGGTGCAAAGTTACAAAAATTTTCAATTAAAACGGCAGGAATAGCTCAAGAAATGAGTCAATGTGCAAAATATTTTGATTTTTAGTAGTTTGGTTGTGCGATTTTTCGTACTTTTGCAGACACAATCATTAGGAGAACAGTCCACGAACAAAGAGAGACATAAAGCATACATGGACAAAAAGAGCATCATATTTATAATGAATCCAATATCAGGAACAACAAGCAAAACCAGGATTCCTGATATTATAAAAGAACATCTCGACCACGAGAAGTTTGATTATGAAATACGCTTGACTGAGTATGCAGGTCATGCTTCAGAGATTGCCCGTGAGGCTAAAGAAAAGGGTACAGATGTAGTTGTTGCAGTAGGTGGCGACGGAACAGTCAACGAGGTGGCAAGCGCCATAGTCCATTCCACTTCAGCCCTTGGCATCATACCTTGCGGTTCGGGCAACGGTCTTGCACGACATCTGCTCATTCCAATGAATATAAAGAAGTCGATTGAGATTATAAACTCATGCGAGATTCGCGATCTCGACTATGGAGTGATTAACGACATACCATTCTTCTGCACTTGCGGCATGGGGTTTGACGCTTTCGTCAGCCAGAAATTTGCCGAGTCAGGAAAGCGCGGACCTATATCCTACGCAGAGCAGATTCTAAGAGAAGGGCTGAAATATGAACCTGAGACTTATGAGATTGAGGACGAGAACAGCCTAATGAAATATAAGGCTTTCCTTATCTCGTGCGCCAACGCCTCACAATACGGCAACAATGCCTACATTGCTCCTCAGGCATCAATGAGCGATGGCCTGATGGATGTAATCATAATGGAACCTTTCGACATCATCGAGGCACCGTTGATAAATATCGAGATGTTCAACAAGACGCTCGACACAAACTCAAAGATAAAGACTTTCAAATGCAAAAATGTGCGCATCCACCGCAGTAAACCGGGATGGATACATTATGACGGCGACCCAGTAGAGGCAGGAACAGAGATTGAGATACATATCAAAGAGAAAGGCATAAAGATGCTTGTCAATCCGTTCACCGACCGAAACAAGCGGCAGCCGACGGCATTTCAGAACGCGGCGGCTGAACTGCTCAACCAGATTAACGATCTTCGCAATGGAATAATGAAAGATATCAATAACACCGGCAAGCAGATACAGGATTTCAGAAAGAGCATACAAGAAAAACTCAACCTATAAAACTAAAAGAGGAGAACAGCATACATACTGCTCTCCTCATTTGTTTTATATACCAAACAAAAGTATTGACATTGAAAGCGGCATCAAATCGAATCAAGATGTTCAAATTCCTTGCCACAATCCATGCAACGATATTTTCGCTCTGACAAACCACCCGATAAGGGAAGGAAGAACAGCAACGACGACAGCCACATGGAAAGACGCCCTTTGTTTAGTTTCTGACCTGCAAGTCGTGCCACATGCTCAGACCCGCATTTCGGACACCAAGGCATAATATTGTTCTGCTCGGAGATTATTTCATCATAGACAGACTTTGCTTTCTCATAATCTTCTTCACGAACCATGACCTCCGTACTTTTGTCGAGAATACCACGAGCCACCTTGCTGTTGGTCTCATCATACGTCACACTATCAATGCCAGCATCCATGAGCTTTGAGCGCAGACCCTCAGCCTCAATAACTGTCCTGCAAATTATAGTCTTTATCTCCATTTTTATAGTTATTAGAATAGCATGGCAAATATACTACTTTTTCCCGAAACAACAAAAATAACACTCGAAAATAATGGGAAAGAAACAGTCGCGTTCGATTGCTCTCCTCAATCCTTTATTCAGAAAGTCAATGCCGCATGTTTCGTATTCCATCACAAATAAAAATCGTCAACTAATTTCTTATACCATTCCGACTTCGTTCCGTCCTCATTCTGAAGTATATGTGTAGAGCAAGAAAGCACCACCGTTCTGTCTTTTACAAATTTCATCAGATGACGCTTTACAGGCTTTCCAACTTTAGCTTTAAAGGCTATATCCTCTGCAAGATAAAGTCCTGAGAACCAAGCCTCATCAACAAACTGCTTAAAACATTCCTCCGCAAGTATGACGGAGAAGGTTCCATCGTCTGTAAGCAACCTATTCACACCATTTGCAAGCGAGCTGAAAGGAAGAGAATCAGTGTGACGGGCAAGTGTACGGAACGAGTCAGGATTTTTCATTGAATCGACAAAGAACGGAGGATTGCTTACTATAGCATCAAATTTCACCTTGCCTGCCCTCTCCGCGACATAGTCCTGCAATGATTTACAGACAGTATGAATACGTCCTCCCCACTCCGTTTTATCAGCATTGATACGTGTCTGCCGGCAACAATCATCCACTATATCGATTGCCGTAATATCAGCATCCGGATAACGCTGTGCTATCATCAATGAAATGATGCCCGTTCCGCAGCCGATATCAAGAACCTTTCTGCCACCATAAGACCAGGCACCAAGCAGAACAGAATCTGTACCTACCTTCATGGCACACATTTCCTGATCGATCTCAAACTGTCTGAATCTGAAAATATCACTCATAACTGTCATCAATAACGCAGAAACTGACCGGTTTATTTCATGCTGCAATAGATTTATATTATTTTTCACAGCAAATCTACTTAATATTTGTAAATTATAGTAGGTGCTTATTGAGTATGTTATAAAAAAGTCGTACCTTTGCATATTGTAATATAATCGAAACCAGGATAACACATCAAGTGAAACAAAAACGTTTTTTAGAAATGAAGCAAAATAACACATCAATACAAATGATTGCAGACTACGACGGAGACATCAGCACCCTCTTCGAAGGTGGCGTTGAAGAGAAAGTGCCATTTCTCATTACACGCAACATGGTAGTCTTCCCTGGTGTAATCACACCGCTGCTCATCGGTCGCAGTCAGAGTCTCAGTCTTATAGAACACCTTAAAAAGAATCCTGAGCAGGTGATAGCGATTTTCTGCCAGAAGAATGTCAACGACGAGGTACCATCTTCAAGCGACATCTTCGAATGGGGTGTCTACGCACGACTCCTCCGCACCATTGACATTCCTGAAAACAATAACGTGACAGCAATATTCCAAGCTCTCGGACGCTGTCATCGCGAATCTGTGACACAGACATCGCCTTTCTATGAAGGCTTTGCTTACGGCAATATAGAGCAGATGCCCGAAAGTGCTGAGGAAGAGAGACAACTCGGCATTGCTGTCAGAGAACTCCACGACCTGGCTGTAGAATACATCAATACGAACGAGGAACTGCCAAACGAGTCGGAATATGCTCTCAAAAACATCCACAATGATGTCCTGCTGACAAACTTCATCTGTACGAATACTCCTATAAGCATGGAGGAAAAATTCGAGCTTTTGAAGGTTCGCAATATGTATGAGCGTGTCATTGGAATGCTCAAATATCTGCACCGCGACATTCAACTGCTTGAAATACGTCACGAAATCCGCAACAAGACACGCGAGGATCTTGACGAACAGCAACGTGAATACTTCCTGCAGCAGCAGATAAAGAATATTAAGCAGGAATTGGGCAATGGCGAAGGATCGCCTGAACGCAAGGAACTGCTGGATAAAGCCAACGACAAGAAATGGAACATCGAGACTAAAGAACTGTTCATGAAGGAACTCGACAAACTCGAGACCTACAATCCGCAAAGCCCGGAGTTTGCCATTCAACTGAACTATCTGCAGCAGATGGTGAATCTGCCGTGGAATGAGTACACCACCGACGACCTCTCATTACCTCGTGCAAAGAAAGTTCTCGACAAAGACCACTACGGCATGGAGAAAGTGAAGGAACGTATCTTGGAGTATATCTCTGTGCTTAAACTGCGTTCTGACCTCAAAGCGCCTATCTTATGCCTTTACGGTCCTCCGGGAGTTGGTAAGACATCACTCGGAAAGAGTATCGCTACGGCACTGAAGAGAAAATACGTACGTATGTCGTTAGGTGGCGTTCACGACGAAAGTGAGATTCGTGGTCACCGCAGAACGTATGTCGGAGCAATGCCCGGACGTGTCATCAAAAACATCCAGAAAGCCGGTTCATCAAACCCTGTCTTCATTCTCGACGAGATTGACAAAGTGACACAAAACACGATGCAAGGCGATCCTTCTTCAGCACTCCTTGAAGTCCTCGACCCAGAACAGAACAATGCATTCCACGATAATTACCTCGACATCGACTACGACCTGTCGAAGGTGCTTTTCATCGCTACTGCCAACGACCTTGGAAGTATCCCCGGTCCGCTCCGCGATCGTATGGAAATAATCGAGGTAAGCGGCTATATAACAGAGGAGAAGATTGAAATTGCAAGGCGTCATCTTGTGCCTCGTGAGCTGAAGAACAACGGTATTGACAATTCTGACATAAAGATCTCATTCAACAAGGCTGCGCTTGAGACAATCATTGAGCGTTATACCCGTGAGAGCGGAGTACGCCAGTTGGAAAAACAGATTGGCAAATGTATGAGAAGAATAGCCTATAAGATTGCCAGCGATGAGAAAGACGTACCAGCAAAGATAACCCCTACAGAAATAGAGTCGTTGCTCGGCAAGGCGCCATTCTATCGCGACATCTACCAAGGCAATGATTATGCAGGTGTCGTAACCGGTCTGGCATGGACCAGCGTTGGTGGCGAGATTCTCTTCATAGAGACATCGCTTAGCAAGGGAAAGCCAGGAAAGCTCACTCTTACAGGTAATCTTGGTGACGTGATGAAGGAAAGTGCTGTCATTGCTCTTGAATATGTGAAGGCGCATATTGATAGGCTTGGTGTCGACTATCGCGTCTTTGACAACTGGAACATCCATATCCATGTGCCGGAAGGAGCTACACCAAAGGACGGTCCTTCTGCAGGTATAACCATAGCCACATCCATTGCCTCGGCACTGACACAATGCAAAGTACGTAAGAATATTGCCATGACGGGCGAGATAACTCTTCGCGGAAAGGTTCTTCCAGTAGGTGGTATCAAGGAGAAGATACTTGCTGCAAAGCGTGCAGGAATAAAAGACATTATGCTATGCAAGGACAATCGCAAGGATATAGACGAAATTCCTGAGATATACCGCAAGGGAGTTGCGTTCCATTATGTTGAGAATGTTCAGAATGTATGGGACTTTGCACTCACTAATGAAAAGGTTGCCGATGCCATCGAACTCACGTTCGAAGAAGAAAAGGCAAATTGATTTTATCTTACACATCACAATCAATAACACACAATTCAGACGTTTTGATATTCAAATTACAACATACTGATCCTAACAGCAATGCCCGTGCCGGTGTGATAAGCACTGACCACGGACAGATACAGACACCTATCTTCATGCCAGTAGGCACATGCGGTTCTGTTAAAGGCGTTCATTTCCGCGAGTTGAAAGAGCAGGTAAAGGCTCAGATCATACTCGGAAACACATATCACCTGTACCTCCGTCCGGGTCTCGACATACTCCGTCATGCAGGAGGGCTGCACAAGTTCAATGGCTGGGACCGTCCTATACTGACCGATTCTGGTGGTTTTCAGGTATTCTCGCTTACCGGCATACGTAAACTTCGCGAAGAAGGATGTGAATTCCGCTCACATATTGACGGCAGCAAGCATTTCTTCACTCCCGAGAACGTGATGGATACAGAACGTGTCATCGGCGCAGACATCATGATGGCATTCGACGAGTGTCCTCCGGGAGAAAGTGATTATGAGTATGCAAAGAAAAGTCTTAAGATGACCCAGCGGTGGTTGGAGCGGTGCTGGAAGCGTTTCCACGAGACAGAACCCATATATGGCTACAACCAGAGCCTGTTTCCCATTGTCCAGGGATGCAAGTATGCTGATCTTCGTCGCGATGCGGCAAAGCACGTAGCTGACCTTGGCGCTGACGGTAATGCCATTGGCGGACTGGCTGTGGGCGAGCCTACAGAGGTCATGTATGAGATGATTGAAGTGGTGAATGAGATTCTCCCTACAGAGAAGCCCCGTTATCTGATGGGTGTAGGCACGCCTCAGAATATTCTCGAAGGTATAGAGCGAGGTGTAGATATGTTTGATTGTGTCATGCCTACCCGTAACGGACGCAACGCGATGCTGTTCACATACGAGGGCACGATGAACATGAAAAACAAGAAATGGGAATACGACTTCACCCCTATTGATCCGGAAGGATGTGATGTCGACCGCATCTACACAAAAGCATACCTGCACCATCTGTTCAAGGCACAGGAGCTTCTTGCCATGCAGATAGCTTCAATTCATAATCTCGCGTTCTATCTTCGTCTTGTCACAGATGCACGCCAGCATATCATCGCAGGCGATTTCGCACAGTGGAAGAGAGCGGTAATCGATAACCTTGGCAGGCGAGTATGACAACCGACGCGATAAAGGCAAAAGCAAAAGACAAATATGAGCAGGCACGACAGAAGT
>CAJPPF010000064.1 GCA_905372445.1 uncultured Prevotella sp.
ATTATTCCGCACTGGCGGAAGGAACTCGCGTATCGTAAAGAAAAAATCATCTCCGGCATGTGGTAATACGTAATTAAATCATAGATTTATTTGGATATTCCATGTGATAACATTATCTTTGCAAAGGGAAAATATAAAATCAAATATTATGAAGAAGTTTATATCAACATATCTGTTACTGTGTTTTACTCTCATTGCCGGCGCCCAGATACTTGAGCCGGTGAAGTTCTCCGCAACTCTCAAAACGGGCAACACCGCCGATGGCGAGATTGTCTTCACAGGAAAAATCGATAAGGGATGGCATGTTTATTCCACCAATCTCGGCAATGACGGACCCATAGAGGCATCGTTGACAGTAAACAATAAGGAAGGCATCGAACTGGTGGGAAAACTCACAGCCGTCGGCAACGAAAAGTCTGAGTTCGACGAATTGTTCGGAATGAAACTGCGTTTCTTCGAGAACAACGTGAAATTCGTGCAGAAGGTCAAGTTCACCAAGCCAGACTACAGCATCGACTGCTATCTCACATACGGTGCCTGCAATGACCAGAACTGCCTGCCTCCTTCCGACGTAGAGTTGAAGAAAGCAGGCAAAAGCCCTGCCATAGACAGCGGCGTCAAGGCTGAGGACGAGGCAAAGGCTGAGGAAAGACCAGAAGCAACAACCCAAGAAGAGGATGAAAACGCCGACGCCGTGGTACTGTCAGCGGTAGACAGCACAGCCGTGGATGCCGGTTCCGACCTATGGGTGCCGGTCGTTGACGAACTGAAAGCGGTCAACACCAACAACGATATAGCAGGAAAGGGGCTGTTATATATCTTCTTTATGGGTATTGTCGGTGGACTGTTAGCTCTTGTAATGCCTTGCATATGGCCTATCATTCCCATGACCGTGAGCTTCTTCCTGAAGCGTGCACAAGGTGATAAGCGAAAGGGCGTCATGGATGCAGTGATATACGGCATATCCATTGTGGTCATCTTCCTCGCACTGGGCATCCTCGTCACCGTCATAGCAGGTCCGAGCAAGCTCAACGAACTGTCAACAAACGCATATTTCAACATCTTCCTGTTTGTCCTGCTGATAGTGTTTGCACTGTCGTTTTTCGGTTGGTTTGAGATTAAACTGCCCGACAGCTGGGCTAACAAAGTTGACACCAAGGCATCATCGACGACAGGACTGTTGAGTATATTCCTCATGGCTTTCACCCTCGTGCTGGTGTCATTCTCATGCACAGCACCAATCATCGGACTGCTGCTCGTCGAGACTGTCACCTCGGGCAACTGGGTCAGCCCTACTGTAGGAATGTTTGGCTTCGCACTTGCCTTAGCCGTTCCGTTCACACTATTTGCCCTCTTCCCTTCATGGCTTAAGAGCGCACCACGCTCCGGCTCATGGATGACAAGAATAAAGGTTGTTCTTGGATTCATCGAATTAGCGTTCGCCCTGAAGTTCTTCTCCGTTGCCGACCTTGCCTACGGCTGGCATCTGCTCGACCGCGAGGTGTTCCTATCATTGTGGATAGCCATATTCCTCTTCCTCGGGCTCTACCTCATCGGCGTGCTGAAGTTCCAGGAAGACGAGATAGGCGGCGACATAAACAAGCCAATGCCGGTGATAAGCATCATGGGCGGACTGATTTCTTTCGCCTTCGCCATATATATGATTCCGGGTCTGTGGGGCGCACCATGCAAGGCAGTATCGGCTTTCGCTCCTCCAATGAACACTCAGGACTTCAACCTCAACACAAAGATCGTTGAGGCAGAATATAAAAACTACGATGAAGGCATGGCGGCGGCAAAGGCAGCAGGCAAGCCGGTATTCATCGACTTTACGGGATTCGGATGTGTGAACTGCCGAAAGATGGAAGCGGCAGTATGGACCGACCCGACAGTGGCTGACCGACTGACAAAAGACTATGTGCTAATCTCGCTCTACGTCGACGACAAGACGCCGCTGGCAGAGCCGATGGAGGTCGAGTTCAACGGCAGGAAGCGCACGTTAAGAACCGTCGGCGACAAGTGGAGTTACCTGCAAGCATCAAAGTTCGGCGCCAACGCTCAGCCGTTCTATGTCTGTCTCGACAACGACGGCAAGCCGCTCGGAGGAAGTTACTCCTACAACGAGGACATAGCAGCCTATAAGGAGTTCCTCGACAACGGACTGAAGAACTACAAGAAATAACCTATAGCCCCACCATGTAAAGGGGCACTATTACTACTACAACCTATGTTAGATACATCTATTCGCAAACAGATCATCGAATTGATCAATCAGGAAGTAGTTCCCGCCGTAGGATGCACAGAACCTATGGCTGTGGCGTTATGCACTGCAAAAGCCGCTGAGACACTCGGATGCAGACCGGAAAGAATCAAGGTATTGCTCAGCGCCAACATCTTAAAGAACGCTATGGGCGTCGGCATTCCGGGCACTGGAATGATCGGACTCAACATAGCCATTGCCTTAGGAGCGCTGATAGGAAAGTCGGAATATCAGCTTGAAGTGATAAAAGACCTCACTCCCGAGAGCCTCGAAGAGGGAAAGGCGTTCATGAAAGAGGCGTCAATTGAGGTAAAGCTCAAGAAAGACAACACCGAAAAACTGTATATCGAGACCATTCTCTCTGCCGGCGAACACTCTGCCAGGGTCATCATCGCCGGTGGACATACCAATATCATATACGTAGAAAAGGACGGCGAAACACTGTTCGACAAGAATATAACATCGACAGACAGCAAGGAGACAAACTGCAATCTTAACCTTAGAATGGTGTGGGACTTCGCAATGACAACACCGGTCAATGAGATCAGTTTCATCCTTAAGACTCGCGAATATAATTTCCGCGCCGCAGAGGAGAGCATCAAAGGCAACTATGGTCACTGCCTCGGCAAGACCATAGGACGTCCGCTGGCTCACGGCATCTTCGGCAACTCTATCTTCTCGCACATAATATCAAAGACTGCCTCAGCATGCGACGCACGTATGGGCGGTGCGATGATTCCCGTCATGAGCAACTCAGGCTCGGGCAACCAAGGCATCTGCGCCACCAATCCTGTTGCAGTCTACGCTCTCGAGAACGAGAACACCGAGGAAGAGACCATACGCGCGCTGACACTTAGTCATCTCACCGCCATATACATCAAGCAGAGCCTCGGTCGGCTGTCGGCACTATGCGGCTGCGTAGTGGCAAGCATCGGCTCTTCATGTGGCATAACATACCTCATGGGAGGCAACTACGAACAGATCTGTTTCTCAGTGAAGAACATGATTGCCAACCTTACAGGCATGATATGCGACGGAGCAAAACCGTCGTGCTCGCTGAAAATCACATCAGGAGTGAGCACGGCACTACTATCGGCACTGCTCTCTATAGAGGGACGTCATGTCTGTTCGGCTGAGGGTATCATCGAAGACGATGTCGACAAGAGCATACGTAACCTGACATCAATCGGTGCCGACGCCATGACAGAGACCGATAATATGGTGCTCAACATCATGACAAACAAGAACTGTTAGGATAGAAAACATTACAAACAATATATAAGCCTGTTTTTCTATGTACACAAAATTTCAAGAACATCTGTTGCAAGAGCTCGCCACAATCAAAGCTGACGGACTTTACAAGGAAGAAAGAATCATCGAGTCTGCACAAGGTGCAGAGATCATGGTTAAAGGTAAGAAATGTCTCAACTTCTGTGCAAACAACTATCTGGGTCTGGCAAACAACCCTGAACTCATCGAGGCTGCAAAGAAGGCTATGGACAACCGTGGTTTCGGTATGGCGTCAGTACGCTTTATCTGTGGCTGTCAGGACCTGCACAAGGAACTCGAACGTAAGATTGCAGAGTTCTTCGGCACCGAGGATACCATTCTTTATGCCGCTTGCTTTGATGCCAACGGCGGTGTGTTCGAGCCATTGCTGACCGCAGACGACGCAATAATCAGCGACGCATTGAACCACGCGTCTATCATCGACGGCGTGCGTCTGTGCAAGGCACAGCGTTTCCGCTATGCCAACGCCGACATGGCTGACCTCGAGGCTAAGCTGCAGGAGGCTCAAAGTTGTCGCTTCCGCATCATCGTCACCGACGGTGTGTTCTCTATGGACGGTAATGTTTGTCCACTGGATAAGATTTATGAGCTCGCTCAGAAGTACGACGCAATGGTCATGGTAGACGAGAGTCACTCTGCCGGAGTGGTAGGAAAGACCGGTCGTGGTGTCACCGAGCGATTCAATATGCGTGGCAAGGTAGAGATTATCACCGGCACACTCGGCAAGGCTTTCGGCGGTGCAATGGGTGGATTCACCACAGGAAAGAAGGAGATAATCGATATGCTGCGCCAACGCTCACGCCCGTACCTGTTCTCCAACTCTATGGCTCCGGGGCTCGTAGCTGCAGGAATACGCATGATCGACCTCATCGACGAGAGCAACGAACTGCAGGACAAGTTACACGAGAACACAGAATACTTCCTCAGTCGCATGAAGCAAGAAGGGTTCGACTGCAAACCAAGTGAGAGCGCAATATGTGCCGTGATGATTTACGATGCTGCAAAGTCGCAGATATACGCAAAGAAAATGCAGGAGAAGGGCATCTTCGTCACCGGATTCTACTACCCCGTAGTACCAAAGGGACAGGCACGCATACGAGTACAAGTGTCTGCTGCACATGAGCGTGCTCATCTCGATAAGTGTGTAGAAGCATTCAAGGCTGTGAGAGCTGAGATAGAAAACGCATAATACCATCTTTATTATAATCATCCCCGACGCATATCGGGGAGATTTCTAACATATAGAACATGAAAAATATTCTTATCATTGGAGCTGGTGGACAGATTGGTTCGGAACTGACGATGAAACTACGCGACACCTATGGCGACAGCAATGTGGTGTGTTCTGACCTCCGGCAGCTCAGTGGCGATGTCTACGAACGTGGACCTATCGAGCAGATTGACTCTACCGACATACAGAGAATCGCCGATACTGTAAAGAAATACAATATCGACACCATTTATAATCTTGCGGCTATCCTATCGGCAACGGCAGAGAAGAAACCCATGCTTGGATGGAATGTGGGCATTGGCTCGCTGGTCAACTGCCTTGAGGTTGCCCGCGAGAATCATTGCGCACTGTTCACGCCAAGTTCTATCGGTGCCTTCGGGCCATCAACGCCCAAGGATAACACTCCGCAGGACACTATTCAGCGACCTAACACAATGTACGGCGTAACAAAGGTGACGGGCGAATTGCTTAGCAACTACTACTTCTACCGTTTCGGCGTCGACACGCGTTCAGTGCGTTTCCCCGGACTGATCAGCTGGAAGACACTGCCCGGTGGCGGCACAACGGACTATGCTGTAGACATTTTCTACTCTGCTGTAAAGGGCGAGGAGTTTGTCTGTCCGCTGAAACCGGATACCTTTATGGATATGATGTACATGCCTGACGCACTGAAGGCAATGACTGACATAATGGAAGCCGACCCCGACAAACTCGTGCATCGCAACAGTTTCAATGTAACGTCAATGAGTTTCTCGCCTGAAATAATTTACGAGGCAATAAAGAAATACTATCCCGATTTCAAGATACGCTATGAGCTTGACGAGAACGTTCAGCACATCGCAGACTCTTGGCCAAACAAATTGGACGACAGCTGCGCACGCAACGAATGGGGCTGGCAGCCTCATTTCGACCTTGAGAAGATGACTGTCGACATGATAGAGAACCTCAAGCGTAAGTTGAAAGTGGGACTTTGATATGACTGCTGCGAAGATACGACAGAATGTAAAGGACATCACTGTAAAGCAGAAAGTCTATTCTTGGCAGCAAATCACTTAGTGTATTATAATAAACCCGAATCGGTCATTAGACCGCATTTGCTTAGATTTGTTATTACCGTCATGCTTCCTTACTGCTTTAGTCCGCTTGCCGGCATCTGCGCTGCCATTTCATCTCGACGTAGCCCGCTACGCCTTCGATGAAACGTCAGCACATCTGCTCAACAATCGAACAAAATCAGTCAAGGAGTCTAATGACCGATTCGGGATAAAGGTGTAAGGCACGACGCCCTACACCTTGTTTTTTTATTGGTGTCCGGTAAATAAATTATTATTGATGTCCGGTAAACAAATTATAGTGATGAATCGAGTAGGATAAAACTCAATGAACATGATTTATCACGTTCCTAAATTCTCTGGGAAACAGTCAATCCGGCAGGCGTAGGGGCGTGATTTATCACGTTCCGCCTCTGCATTGAGTCCATTGCGCGAACTATTTGTTTATTGGATATTACGGAACGTGATAAATCACGCCCCTACTTTTATCACGCCACCGATTTGGGTTAAAACTTTTTTGCAGCGTCTACTTATACACTCCCACTTCGCTTATCGCCGGGAATCCCGTATGGCTGGTTATATTCACACGTACAGCCTCAGCCACGGTGCGTGGAAAGCGTGATATAGCCACACGACTCGTGAAACGTCCTTCTGCAACCTTTGTCCAGACGCCGTTGCGGAGACATTCTATGTCGTATGTCTGTATCGCACCGTCGGTGGCATCCTCTGTGATGACAACCATATTGACCGACTGTGGACCGTCGAGAGTGACTTCCCAGAAAGGATGCTCGACCAGACGATGTGATGTCCACGCCGTAGTGAACTTGTCGTCGTTGGCAAAATCCATGATATTCATGTCGTAGCTCCAACTTGAATTGGCAGGGCGAAACTTCGCAATGTTATACTGAATAATCGGCATCTCTGTCTTTGGCACTGTTGCCACGCGCCCGTCATTATTCCACTGGCTGCCGATGCGCTTCATCGCCTCTACGGCATTGGCGTCCATTAGTCCTTCGCGGTTGGGCGCAATATTAAGGATGAAGTTACAATAAGCCTTGTTATAAGGTATCACATTCTCACGAATTATCCAGTCAACGTCTTTCAACGTATCCGTAGGCATGCTCTCTTTCCAGAACCAGGTGCGCTGCAATGGCAGGCAAGCCAAGGCGGGGAGCTTGTTTTCAGAAGTTGAAATACGCTGTCCGGCGCCCTGCTCGTAGGATTTTATATCTGTGTAGAACAGTGCTTCACGAGGATATTTGGCAGCGTTAAGGTCCATTACCAAGCAGTTGGGCTGAATGGATTTGATGTATTCGTAAATCTCTTCAAACGGCACATCGTCATAGCTTATGCGCGACCAAGGGGCATCCCAGCCGTCGATGATGAGTGCCGTGATGTCGCCATAGTTGGTCAGCAGTTCCTTAAGTTGTGCTTTTACCATGTCAACTTTCGCGCGAGTGATATATCCGGGGCGCAGACGGTGATGGGTGTCTAAAATGGAATAGTAGAGCATGATCTTCAGCCCTGCCTTGCGGAAAGCATCGACATACTCGCGCACCACATCCTTACGTACAGGCGAGTTCATGGAGTTATAGTCCGTAGTCTTAGTGTCCCAGATGCAGAAACCGGAGTGATGCTTTGTTGTGAGGCATCCGTACGACATGTTCGCAGCCTTTGCCGTACTTGCCCATTGCCCGCAATCAAGTCTTACGGGGTTAAAGGCGCTGACAGGCATATCAGGGTCCGGCCAGTCCTCGGGGGCGAACGTAGGCATATTAAAATGAATGAACATACCAAAGCGCAGGTCAACGAAGTCCTGCTGAAGGTCGTGGAGGTCGCGGCGTACCGTCTGACCGTACACTGACGTAGTGGCAAACAAAAAGAGTAAAAGGTAATAATAACAGTGTCTCATAAATTATTTATTGTTGTTCAGAATCTTCTTTCCGTTCACGATATTAACGCTCATGGAGAGCTCCTCGAGCCAAATCGGTCAATAACCGCAGTTTCTTTATATTATCAACGAACAAGAGATTTCCTCCGGCATAGGATTTTATATGGTCATTTCCTGCCGAAATCTGCGGGTATCTCGCCCCATTCGTTGGTAGGCCACTTTATGATTGGGTTCTCATAAGTGTTGGTATTCAGCCATCGCTCTGCCCTTTCAATCAAGAGAAAAAGTTGTTCGGTCTTGGCATTTCGCTCGAGTTTTGTCTTGCATTTCTTTGCCTTCACCCACAGCATTGCATTACGGCTGTCGCTGTATATAGGCATCGTCGTCTGTCCTCGTTGCTTCAGCAGGGCAAGACCGTGGACGATAGCAAGGAACTCACCGATGTTATTTGTACCAAACACCGGTCCATAATGAAACAGCTGCTTGCCGTCACGCAGGTAAACGCAGCGATATTCCATTGCTCCGGGGTTACCGCTGCACGCCGCATCAACGGCAATAGCTTCGTTGATAGCCGGTGCAGGATTGCCCGCGACCTCTGTTTTTTCGTTTTGAATGACAGGGGTTGCCTTGCGGTATTCCTCATATCCCATAGCAAAGGCGTGCTGTGCCTCTGCCATGGTCTTAAAGGATTTATATTTCGCGTTCTTCTGACCGGTGACCCGACGGCTGCACTCCTCCCATGTGGAGAAGATGCCGGTCTCCGAGCCATACCACACGACATAGTATTTCTGTTTACTCATTATGCGACAATAGAAAATTAAACCCCAATCGGTCAATAGACCGCAGTGCCTTTTTATTTTCAACGAACAAAAGCTTTCCTACTGCTTTCGTCAGCTTGTGTGGCATCTTACAAGCCTATTACCTCGCCGTAGCCCACTACGCCCACGGTAACAAGGCTCGCTGGTCTGCTCAACAATCAGACGAAATCACTTAGGAATCTATTGACCGATTCGGGTTAAAATCCGACATCTCCGAGTAGTCCCGTTGGCAGGACAATGACGGTACAAGCCATCAGTCCTGCAGTGGATCAATGTTACATACGTTCCGGCACCTCAATACCAAGCAGCGCCATGCCATTTCTGATAATCTTTGCCACGTTCTTTGCAAGCACAAGACGGAAGGTCTTCTCTGCGTCAGTAGCAGCGCCAAGGATTGAGAAGTCATGATAGAACTGGTTGAATGCCTTTGTCAGTTCGTAGCAGTAGTTGGCAATGCCCGAAGGTGAATAGTCCTTGCCAGCCTGCTCTACGGCAACGGCATAGTCAGCCATCTTCTGTATGAGTTCTATTTCTTTTTCCGCAGGAGAATATTCTGTGTCGAGAGAAGCAGGGAGAGCAATGCCCTGTTCTTCTGCCTTACGCAGGATAGAGCGTATTCTCGCGTATGTGTATTGGATGAAAGGACCGGTGTTACCGTTGAAGTCGATACTCTCCTCCGGGTTGAAGAGCATGTTCTTACGTGCATCTACCTTCAGGATGAAGTACTTCAGAGCCCCAAGTCCCACCATGCGTGCTATCTCATTCTTCTCCTCCTCGGTCATATCGCCGAATTTACCCAATTCATCGCTTGTCTGGCGTGCGTCCTGAATCATTGCCGCCATGAGTTCGTCGGCATCAACCACAGTGCCTTCGCGGCTCTTCATCTTACCGTTAGGAAGCTCTACCATACCGTAAGAGAAATGCGTGAGACCCTTACCCCACTTGAATCCTAACTTATCAAGAAGGATTGAGAGAACCTGAAAATGGTAGTTCTGCTCGTTGCCGACGACATATATCATCTTATCGATAGGGAAATCCTGGAAACGCAGTTTGGCTGTGCCGATGTCCTGCGTCATATAAACCGATGTTCCATCTGAGCGTAACAGCAGTTTCTCGTCGAGTCCCTCATCGGTAAGATCTGCCCATACGGAGTTGTCGTCACGGCGATAGAACAAACCTTTCGCAAGTCCTTCCTCAACTTTTTCCTTACCTTCGAGGTAGGTCTCTGATTCGTAGTAAATCTTATCGAAGCCCACACCCATCATCTTGTACGTCTCGTCGAAACCGGCATACACCCATTCGTTCATCTTCTTCCAAAGGGCGCGCACCTCAGGGTCGTTCTGTTCCCACTTCACAAGCATGTCGTGAGCCTCCTTCATAAGTGGTGCCTCCTGCTTGGCTTTCTCCTCGTCCATGCCCTCTGACATGAGTTTCTTCACTTCCTCGCGGTAGTACTTGTCGAAGAGAACGTAATAGTCGCCTATGAGATGGTCGCCTTTCTTGCCGCTGGTCTCCGGCGTCTCGCCATTGCCATACTTCAGCCATGCCAGCATAGACTTGCAGATGTGAATGCCACGGTCGTTGACGATGTTCGTCTTAACCACCTTATTGCCGTTAGCCTGCATTATCTTTGAGAGCGACCAACCGAGCAGGTTGTTACGTACATGACCAAGATGTAGGGGTTTGTTTGTGTTTGGTGAAGAGTACTCAATCATCACCAGCTGACTGTCGTCGGTGGCTTTCTTCTCACCATAATGCTCATCGGCATTGATATCGTTGAGCATTCCAACGAATGCCTCCTGTGCCACGACGAGGTTGAGGAAGCCCTTGACAACGTTATATCCGCTGACTGCGGGGCAGTTCTTCACAAGATATTCGCCCAAGTCAGCACCGGTGTCTTCCGGTTTCTTGTGCGATGTCTTCAGCAGTGGGAACGTGACAAGCGTCAGGTTGCCCTCGAAGTCGGGACGTGTTTTCTGCAACTGAATCATCTGAGCAGGCACATCTTGTCCGTAGAGCGCCTTCACTGCCTCGATGGCAGCAGTCTGAATCTGTAGTTCGATTTTCATTTCTATATTGATTTCTTTTTGTTTCCGAAGCGTCAAAACATACGCGTATGCGCACAATACCTTACAAAGGTACTACAAAAAAACAATATTCACAAGAATAAAACTCATATTTAAGAAAAAACACACCTATAACATGATATAAGGAAGAAACGCAAATAAAGAGACAATAACCTATCGACAGCTCATGCCATAAGACGGTCGCATAAGAACAAAGCGTAATTTCATTACACTGATTATGCAAAAATTATCCGCATATATCAATCGAAAATAACGATGAAACCGTGGAAAATTGAACTAAAAATTGATCAATAGACTCCTAACTGATTTCGCCTGATTGTATAGCAGAGGTCAAACAGACACGTCTACGCTGACGGCATGTCATATATAAAACACAGAAATCACACCTCGGTAGATGTAAATGAGTCGCCATGCGCCAGCGTATGTCAATAAAAATCATCTTTGTGATTTTCAGCGAAATAGAAAATTAAAAACAGCGATTTGCCAAGTCTGCATGGCATAAAGCCACGTCTTCGAGAACCGACCAGAGCAGAAACGCACTTCATTCCGTGCTTTTTATCTCAAAAAACGGTGGTTCTTGATGCAAAAAACGACGGTTTCATCGGCAAGAAACATAGGTTTTAGCGTCAAGAAGCGGCGGTTCTTGAAAGTGATTCCTATTTTTGTCGGCATCAAAAACACCTACTACTCTGATTATCAGTATCTTTCATCTAATGCCGAAAATAAGCGTTTTTTGCCACCAAACGATAACGCGCTGGCAAATATTGGCTGTATGCATGCTTAGAATAGGCGTTTTGTTAATTTTATTCGCATCTATCGTA
>CAJPPF010000065.1 GCA_905372445.1 uncultured Prevotella sp.
AGAGCCATCAATAGACACAGAGGAAGGTAGACACTGCAAACATAGTAACTACGCCTGCCGGCAAATAACGACCATTTCTCAGATAATGGAAGATACAAAACCAAAAGAAATATTTTTAGTAATACTTATTATTTGAAACACAAAGTAAGACCCTATTGGCTATACGTGCCTGCAGTGCCAATAAATAAAGGCTTGCAGAACTTTCAATCAGGTTTTACCGGACATCAATAATAATTTTTTGACGGTTGTTTTATGCACTGCTTATCCCCGAATTGGAGTTTATCCTACAGGAATAAACACCAATACGACGGGACATAAGCAGGTTTGATATAGGAAAGAGCCAATGATATTGCAATATAAATTATTTTTTTTGTGCACGGAGTTTCTGAAGAGATTCTTTCAGAGCAGCAATCTTCTCTTCCGAGTCGCTCTGCTTCTTACGTTCAAGTGCAACAACCTCTGGTTTAGCATTATTGACAAAACGCTCATTAGAGAGTTTTTTCATTACACCCATAAGGAAACCTTCCAGATGCTGAAGCTGCGCCTCAGCCTTCTCTATCTCTGCGTCAACATCTATGAGTGTGCCTAATGGTACGGCATATTCTGTTGTTCCGATAAGGAAAGCACTTGTAGCGTCACCCTTATGTTCAACATAGACGATATCTGATAGACCAGCCATCTTCTTTATTACAGAGCATAGAGCCTCATTATGTGTAACATTTCTATCGGCATCTGTAGAAAGAACGATCTCAAGTGAGAGAGGCTCACGAGGAGATATGTTCTTCGACTGACGAACGGCACGTACGCCTGAAATGATTTGCTTTGTCTCTTCAACCTGAGCAATGAGAGCCTTATCAGCCTCTGTCGGGGCGTTGAGAATGAGGGTTGAGACCATTATAGAGTCATCGTCGGCACGTTCTGCAATATGCTGATATAATTCCTCGGTTATGAATGGCATGAATGGATGAATGATTTTCATAAGCTGCTCGAAGAAGTTGAGAGTCGCTTCAAGCGTTTTCTTGTCTATCGGTGCCTGATAAGCAGGCTTTATCATCTCAAGATACCATCCGGAAAACTCGTCGGTGAACAGTTTGAAGATGGCCATCAGCGCCTCGTTGAGACGATATTTAGAATAAAGGTCATTGATCTCTACTACAGCCGTCTTTATCGTTGCCTCCATCCAGTCTATTGCTTTCTTGTTCTGCACAGGCTGTGCAATATCAGCGGCAGTCCAACCTTTGACCAGTCGGAAGGCATTCCATATCTTATTACAGAAAGCTGCTCCCTGCTGACAAAGGTCTTCTTTGAAGAGGATGTCGTTTCCTGCAGGTGCTGCAAGAAGCATACCCATACGCACACCGTCAGCACCATACTTATCGATGAGTGCAAGTGGGTCAGGGGAGTTGCCAAGCGATTTCGACATCTTACGACCTATCTCGTCACGTACAATACCTGTGAAATATACATTCCTGAATGGTACATCGTGCATATACTCCTCACCAGCCATAATCATTCGTGCCACCCAGAAGAAGATAATATCAGGACCTGTAACAAGATCAGATGTAGGATAATAATAGTTTATCTCGTCATTTCCAGGCTTATTAATACCATCGAACAGCGATACCGGCCATAGCCATGATGAGAACCATGTGTCAAGTGCATCCTCATCGTGTGTGAGTTGTTCAACAGTTATATTTTCATAACCTGTAATCTTACGGGCTTTCTCAACAGCCTCCTCGGCAGTGAGTGCAACAACATATTTTTCATCCTCGTCCTCTGCTGTTGGAAGGAAATAGGCTGGAATACGGTGTCCCCACCATAGCTGACGTGAGATACACCAGTCTTGTATATTCTCAAGCCAGTTGCGGTATGTAGTCACATACTTTGCTGGGTAGAACTTTATATTGCCATTGAGTACAGGTGGCAGTGCAATGTCGGCAAAATGTTTCATCGAAAGGAACCATTGCTTGCAAAGACGTGGCTCAACAGCAGTGTCTTGATTACGTTCAGAATAACCGACTTTATTGTCATAGTCCTCTATATGATCCATAAGACCTGCTGTGGCAAGGTCCTTGGCAATCTGCTCACGTACAACCATGCGGTCTTGTCCGACGTATAACATACCGGCGTCAGATATTGTTCCATCAGGATTGAATATATCTATAGTCTCAAGATTATGTGTCTTACCGAGGTTATAGTCGTTGATATCATGAGCAGGAGTAACCTTCAGACATCCTGTACCGAACTCTATATCTACATAACGGTCTTCAATGACAGGCACTACACGGTTAACGAGTGGTACAATGACCTTATGACCTTTCAGCCAACTGTTTTTCACATCCTTTGGATTGATACACATAGCAGTATCACCCATGATTGTCTCAGGACGCGTTGTCGCCACTATTGCGTAATATCCTTTTTCATCTTTATAAAATACCTCGCCTTCATCGCCAGTGAGAACAACAGGATTGACGTCTGCATCAGCGACATAATACTTTAAATGGTAGAGTTTAGACTTTTCTTCGCGGTAGATAACTTCTTCCGTCGAAAGTACTGTCTGAGCTTTTGGATCCCAGTTAACCATACGAAGACCGCGGTATATAAGTCCTTTCTCATACAAATCGACAAAGACTTTCAACACCGACTCTGAACGCTTCTCGTCCATAGTGAATGCAGTACGATCCCAATCGCATGACGCACCAAGCCGGCGCAACTGCTTAAGTATGATGCCGCCGTGCTCATCAGTCCATGACCAAGCGTGCTTAAGAAACTGCTCACGTGTGAGATCGCGCTTCCTAATTCCTTGTTCAGCAAGACGGTTGACAACCTTTGCTTCTGTAGCTATCGATGCGTGATCGGTACCGGGAACCCAACAGGCATTCTTACCGTCAAGGCGAGCCTTACGGATAAGTATGTCTTGAATAGTATTGTTAAGCATGTGTCCCATGTGCAGCACACCTGTGACATTTGGTGGAGGAATGACAATTGTGTATGATTCACGGCTATCAGGTTGGCTTGAAAAAAAATTGTGGTCTGTCCAATACTGATACCACTTGCCCTCAACATCCTGAGGGCTGTATTTTGATGCTATTTCCATATAACTGTTATGTTATTATTCTTCTTTCTACATTATATATAATAATTCTTTTGCAAAAGTACTAATTTTAAACGGAAAATGATTACTTTTGCATGACAAATTCATATAAAATGCATTCAAAAGAAGATAAGTTAGCCGCTTTTGGCAGATTGTTAGATGTGTTGGACGAATTACGTGTTAAATGTCCATGGGATAAAAAACAGACATTCGACTCTCTTAGATCAAACACAATTGAGGAGGTTTACGAGCTATGTGATGCCATAATGAACCGCGATTGGAAGAATGTGTGTAAGGAGTTGGGTGATGTACTTGAGCATGTCATATTCTATTCCATTCTCGGAAAAGAAATAGAAGAGTTTGATATTGCTGATGTATGTAACAAAGAGACTGATAAACTTATATTCCGACATCCGCATATATACGGTTCTACGAAAGCTGAAACAGCAGATGAGGTCCTGCAGTCTTGGGAACAGATAAAGCAGAAGGAGAAGGACGGAAACAAGACAGTACTTGCAGGAGTGCCTCAGTCGTTGCCAAGCCTTATCAAGGCATATCGTATAACAGAGAAAGCAAGCAATGTTGGTTTTGATTGGGAAAAGAAAGAAGACGTGTGGGGAAAAATACGAGAGGAACTTGACGAACTGGAGGTAGAGTTCAGTCGTGGCAACAAGGAAGAAAGCCTCAATGAACTTGGAGACTTCTTATTTGCTGTTGTCAATGCAGCACGTCTGTATAAACTTAATCCGGATACAGCATTGGAACGAACTAACAATAAGTTCATAAAACGTTTTGGCTACGTAGAACAACAAGCCAGAGAGATGGAAAAGAAACTGAAAGATATGACTCTAACGGAAATGGACAAACTCTGGGACGAAGCTAAACAATTGGAGAATCCTGAAGTTAATCACTCTATAAGCAATAGAAGTAAGTAAAATAAAAACTGCAATACTATGATGAAGAAATTATTTTTTTTCACGTTGTCATTAGCTTTTCTTGTCGCTTGCGAACATAAGAAGAATGATAATTCATTAAATCACAAAACTGATACAGAAGTCTCTGATTCAACAATTTATGGTGTGTGTGGCGAAGGGACAACGATGCATACGCTTGAACTGATAACCAATATCGAGGACACACTTATTGTTATGATTAACGACGAGGATGTAGAACCGTCCACTATCTTAGCAGGAGGTATGATGTGTGGCGATAGAATGGCGGTGACAGCTTATCATACTGAAGAGGGATTAATCGCTAATCGAATAATAAATATAACATCGTTAATAGGAAAATGGAGTAGTATAGATAAATCATTTGAGCTTACTGACGACGGAGAAGTGAAATCATCGATGCAAATAGAGAATGGCGCATGGACAGCATGGCGTATACTCAACGGACATCTGCTTCTCAACCGCGACACATTTGATATTGTTACAATTGGTGCCGACTCTCTCGAATTGGAGAATAAAAAGGGAATATATGCTTTTAAGCGAGTTCATGATGTTATTCTTTCCACAAAAGTAAAGAACGTAAAAACGCATTCTAATTGACGCCGTTTCGTATACACATCCTTGGTTGTGGCAGTGCGCTTCCGACACTCCGTCATAATCCGTCGTCGCAAATAGTCGAAATACGCGACAAGTTCTTTATGATTGACTGTGGCGAGGGCACTCAGGTTGCATTACGTCGGGTTCATGTTCATTTTAATAAGATACAGGGAGTGTTTATAAGTCATTTACATGGTGACCACTGTCTTGGACTTGTTGGAATGATAAGCACCTTTGGTTTGCTTGGTCGTACCGCACCACTTCATATATATGCGCCAAAGGAGTTAGGTCAGATGCTACCGCAGCAATTGGAATTCTTTTGTAAAGATCTGGATTATGACGTGGTAATTCATGATGTAGACACGGAGAAACAACAAGTTATTTATGATGACCGTAGCCTTACTGTAGAAACGATACCATTGCAACATCGAATTCCATGTTGCGGTTACCTCTTTCGTGAAAAAGAAGGCAAACGGCATATACTCAGAGAAATGACAGATTTCTATGAAGTACCTATCAGTCAGTTTGAGAATATACGTGCAGGCATGGATTGGACAACCAACGATGGAGAAATAGTGAAGAATGAAAAGCTTACAAGACCTGCTGACCCCGCACGTAGTTATGCCTATTGCAGTGACACACGCTATATACCAGAATTATGTAATATTATAAGTGGTGTGACAATGTTGTATCACGAATCAACTTATTGCGATGATAGAGAAGATCGTGCAGTATTATACTATCATTCCACAGCACGCCAAGCGGCTAAGGTTGCAAAGGATGCAGGAGCCGGAACTCTTCTTTTAGGGCATTTTTCCCAACGTTATACTGACGAAAAACAATTTCTCACAGAAGCGCGTGAAGTATTCGATAATAGCCATTTGACAAGCGAAGGTAAAGTTTTCATTGTTAAATAAACTTAACACCACAATATTTTCTGGTTTTTAAAGATGTAAACTCGAATTAATGAATTACTTTTGTAAGTAGTAAGCTAAAACAGAATGCATATGAAGAATTATATACTCACATTATCATTAGCAGCAATGTTTATTGCTTTTGCTCCTGTTTTAACAATCGCACGTCCAATGATTGAGATTGTTGACATGATGGATATTGATACTCAGGGTATTACAATTAGCGTAAACCAGAATACTCTTCGTATTGCAGGAGCAGCAGGACAGGTAATGCAGATATACAATGTTACAGGGGTTTGTGTTACGACTATAAAGATTGATGGCGATGACAAACTCTATGACCTTAACCTACAAAAAGGGTGCTACATCGTTAAAATAGGCAAGGTCGTACGCAAGATTTCAATAAAGTAAAGTATATTTGGCATTGAATGCTATCTCAAAACTAATAATATTATTATTCGTGGCATGTAGTTTTTCTACGTGCCACGATAATAATTTTAATACCAATCACGAACTATCGCTCGACTATTACGAAAAACTTTCTGATAAAGCCTATAGATTCACGAAGTGGAAAATAAATGAGAATATAGGTCAAATCATCAAGAACGATCACGACACCATTAGTTCAGATTATTATGCACGTTCACATTATCTCGGTACACAAACCCTTATATGGGTTACACGCAATGGTGTAACTCCACAAGCAGATACACTCCTCACATATATAAACAGTGTTAAAAGTATAGGATTCTCTCCTGAACGTTTCTTTGCATCACAGATAGAGAAAGATCTTGAACGTATACGCAGAATGAACTTTGATGTCATAAACGATATCAACACTGTTGCTGTGCGTCTCGACTATAACCTTACAAAAGCATATCTGCGATATGTGATGGGCCAACGCTATGGGTTTATTAATCCAAGCAAAGTGTTCAATCGTCTTGACCGCGATACGGAGGACACTGTCAATGTGCGATTTCGCCATCTATATGACGTCCCAACACAGCATCTTGGCGAAGCCGAATATGTTCAACTTCTGAAAAAGATTCCCAAGGACAGTGTCGCACCATATCTTCGCGATGTAGAACCCAAAGATGTATTATACAAAAGGCTTAAGTCGATGTTGCTTTATTCTGAAGGAGCAGACAGAGACCGTATACTTGTAAATATGGAGCGCTGTCGTTGGCGGCAGAACGATTATCCCTATAATCATAATAAATATGTCGTTGTGAACATTCCTTCGTATGAACTTATAGCTGTAGATGGTGATGATGTGCTGGAAATGAAGGTCGTCAATGGAAATATAAAGACAAAGACACCGCTGCTCAACAGCCATATCACGCGTATGGATATCAATCCCAAATGGATAATACCTCAGAGTATAGTCCGAAAGGATATAGCTGCTCATGCCGGCAATGTTGATTATTTCCATTCCCGCAACTACTATATCACAGAGCGCAAAACAGGACAACGCATTGACCCTTCGATTGTATCATATGATGCACTGCGTAGTGGTGTATACAGAGTTACACAGGAAGGAGGAGAAGGAAATGTACTTGGAAGAATAATATTCAGGTTTGCTAATAATTTTGCAATCTATCTTCATGACACCTCAACCCGCAGTACCTTTGGACGAGAAAATCGTAGTGTCAGTCATGGATGTATCCGTGTAGAACGTCCTTATGACCTTGCAGAGTTTCTGCTTTCCGATAAATCAGAGGCTCTACGTGATAAGTTACGCTATTCAATGTCTGTGAACACTCATGACAAAGTTGATGATGAAGGCAATATCATCTCACCGCAAATTGATAAGTCGAGACTTATTTATAGTGTAAAGATTGATCCTCAAATACCTGTTTTCATCACATATCAGACTATATATCAGATGCCTGACGGGCAGATACGTCATTATAATGATGTATATGGCTATGATAATGTTATACTACAGCGAATAAATTCTTTTAGATAAATGACTGACAACGAAAAGGAGGTGATGAGGTTACTGAGCAATCGCGCTACTGTGCGTCGTGGTTTTGAGATGCTCGTGGGATTGTACAGTGAGAAGATTTACTGGCAAGTAAGACGTATTGTCATCACCCACGACGATGCCAACGATGTAGTCCAGAACGCGTTTCTCAAAGCTTGGCTTAACCTTGACGAGTTTGAGAACAGATCCAAAATCTCTACATGGCTAAGTCGTATCGCTATCAATGAGTCACTTGACTTCCTGCGTCGTAAGCAGAGACAGTCGGGCATCAACACCGACGATGAACAGTTGATAGAAAATAAAATCGCTGATGAATACTTTGATGGAGATGCTATCGAATCCTTACTTAAGGATGCTATAGCGCAACTCCCGGATGTGCAGCGTACTGTATTCACACTGCGCTACTATGAGGATATGAAATATTCCGATATCAGTAGTATATTAGGCACATCAGTTGGCGCTTTAAAGGCAAGTTATCACCTGGCTGTTAAGAAGATAGAAAACTATTTTAGTAAACACGATTAAACCTTTTTGACATAATACAGTCAAAGGATTGAAAAACAATATTATATGGCTACAATAGACGACATAGACAAACTTACTAATAAAGGCAAGAATAATCCATTTAAGGTTCCTGATGATTATTTTGCCCATTTGCAACAGAACATCATGTCGGCAATTTCAGATAAGCCTGCAAAGGTTGTTGCAATGAAGCCACGCCATTCATTTCTCAGACCCGCCGTTGCAGTTGCCGCATCAGTTGTAGTTGCTGTCTGTGGTATAGCAATATGGTTTGATGATAGCACAATAGACAAAGAAATCACACTTGCAAACTCAATTGAATTCAACGAAATGCTAAGTGATGCTGATGGTGCATCAAACTATCTGATGCTTAACACTGAAGATTTTTATTCCTATCTTGTTCAACAATAAATTAAATACCTGCTATGCGAAAATTATTATTAATTCTTTGCCTTGTTACATTCTCGCTATCAATTGCGGCACAGGAGCAAGGTCGAAAAAATAAAGGTCAACGACAATTTGATCCGCAAAAGTTCGAGCAACAACTTGAACATTATGTAGTAAAGAAGTCAGAGTTGACTCAAGAGGAGAGCGATGCGTTTCTTCCTATATTCCGAGAGATGCGCCAGAAAGAAGTTGCGGTGATGAAAGAAGCACGTAAGGCTCTAAGAGGTAAGCCAACTTCCGAAGAGGAATGTAAGGCTGCAATAAAGAGTCATGATAATTCTGAGGTGCAACTAAAAAAAATACAGCAGTCATATCATCAGCGTATGATTAAGGTCATAAGTGCGAAAAAAACACTTAAGGCGTGTCTTGCCATAGATGAGTTCCATCGCGAAGCATTCAGAAAGGTGCACAAGATGCGACGTGATGATGATGGCAACAACAATAGACGATATCGCCATCAAAGAAAACAGTAACAGTTAAGAACTTATATATACAATAGGTCTCCGTTTCTTCATCAAGATTAGAGACGGAGACATTTTTGGAAACAAGGGATGCAACGATATTTTATATATTTCAGTTATGACGGTACTGCATATCATGGCTGGCAGATACAGCCTAATGGCAATTCCGTACAGGAGGAAATGCAACGAGCATTATCTTTACTCATGCGCCACGATATTGAGGTTGTTGGTGCGGGTCGTACTGATGCAGGAGTACATGCACGTCAAATGGTAGCTCATTTTGATACTGACAGTACAATAGACTGCCGGCAACTTGCCTACCGCATGAACCGCATCCTTCCAAAAGATATTGCTGTCGACCGCATTACACCGGTTGCACACGATATGCATGCCAGGTTCTCAGCAATCCACCGTACGTACCATTATTATGTTCACACCCGTAAAGATCCCTTCTGCCGGCATTATTCCTATGCTCTGCATTATCCTTTAGATTTCGCTAAGATGAACGATGCTGCCAGCCACTTACTTAACGTTGATGATTTCGGAGCTTTCTGTAAAAGTCACAGCGATGTAAAGACAACTATATGCAATGTTATAGAAGCATGTTGGATTCAGGACAGCGAGCATAGTTGGCACTTTGTAATTACAGCAAATCGTTTTCTCCGCAACATGGTTCGTGCCGTCGTAGGCACTCTTATAGAAGTAGGGCGAGGGCGAATGACTGTAGAAGAGTTTGATGCAGTTGTTGCGGGACACAAACGTACTGCTGCCGGTGAGAGTGTGCCCGGAAATGCGTTGTTTTTGGAAAAAGTGGAATATTAAACTCAAACCGAGCAGATATTATGTGGCTCATTTTAGCATTTATATCAGCATTTCTACTTGGATTTTATGATGTTTTCAAGAAAATGTCGTTGAAGAACAATCCTGTTATTCCGGTATTGTTTCTTAACACTGTTTTCTGTTCTGTTGTCTTCCTGCCACTGATTATAATTTCCAGTCATACAACATGGCTTGACGGAACATTGTTACACGTTGCATCAGGAGGCTTTGCAGAGCACAAGTGGATCATACTGAAGAGCGTTATTGTACTTTCATCGTGGATATGCGGATATGTTGCCATGAAGAATCTGCCAATCACAATCGTTGGCCCCATCAATGCTACACGACCTGTTATGGTGCTCGTCGGTGCTATGCTTGTCTTTGGCGAGAGCTTGAACGCATGGCAGTGGGCAGGTGTATTGCTTGCCGTTTTATCGTTTTTTCTATTAAGTCGTAGTGGCAAGAAAGAAGGGATAATATTCACTCATAACCGTTGGATAGTATTTCTTGTTCTTGCAGCCATACTCGGTGCTATAAGCGGTTTGTACGACAAGTTCCTAATGGCATCAAAAGCAAACGGTGGAGTAGGGCTCGACAAGATGATGGTGCAGAGTTGGTTCAATATATATCAGTCGGTGTTGATGGGAGTAATCCTAATGCTTATGTGGTGGCATAACCGCCGACAAAGTACACCCTTCCACTGGCGATGGTCAATACTCGGTATAAGCGTATTTATATGCCTGGCAGACTTTGCCTATTTCTTTTCTCTGAGCCATGATGATGCAATGATTTCTATGGTGTCTATGATACGCCGTGGCAGTGTTGTGGTGAGTTTCCTTTTCGGTGCAATGATATTCCGTGAGCGTAATCTACGGTCAAAAGCCATCGACATGCTATTGGTTCTATTTGGTATGCTCTGCATTTGGATAGGGTCATATTAAGCAATATATAATAAGGTTATAATTGCATTGACTGCAACTCATAAAGCATACCATGTTATTGTTAGCCAGAGATAAGCTGATATGTACGAAGCATGTATGAGCAATTGTCTATATTATGGTAATAATTAGGGAAATCCCTAACGGCGAATAGGGAAACAGACACTTATACATAATAACGAATTGATAAATTTGCAGGTATAAATAAAATATAATTATTATGAGAAAACTAAAGGGAATAATTGCAATCACACTTACGGCGTCATTACTTGCTGCGTGTTCAATGCTAAAATTTGTATCCATGAAAGATATCATGTCTATCGAGCCTGGCATGAGTAAGCAGCAGGTTATCGATAAACTTGGTGAACCATCATTACGCTTCTTTGAAGATGGCTATGAAGAACTGGGATTCAATTTGGGACACGTTGACAGCCCAAACTACTACACAATAACCCATATACGTTTCGAGAATAATAAAGTTGTCAGTATGGCATCTGTCCAGATGCCAGTAATTAATACCGCAGTTCAGCCTGTAACTGATGGCAAGTAAGTATTGAATTGGCAGACACAGAATAAGAGTCATTTATCTTTAC
>CAJPPF010000066.1 GCA_905372445.1 uncultured Prevotella sp.
GAACAAATAGTTCGCGCAATGAACTCGACGCTGAAGCGGAACGTGATAAATCACGCCCCTACGCCTGCCGGATTGTCTGTTTACCAGAGTATATCGAAACGTTATAAATCATCTTACTCGCGTTTTCATCTTACTCGATTCTTCGCTATAATTTATTTAACGGACACCAATAAATAATAAAGAAAAGAGAACGTGTTTATTGGAATGACATAAACTTTACTTATGGCTCTGTATGCGGTTGAAGGCGATTATAATCTTGTTATCTCGGTCAACATAAACAGTCAGATTGTCATGCGAATTTACATTATTTTCGCCAAAACCCACATAGGAAGTCTGCTCCACACTCTCTGCATTAGCCATGCTGAAAGTGAATAGAATAAAGAATGACAGACATATTCGTGTCATTATAATGCCATGTATGGTTTTTATTTACCCCAAAACTCAATAGATTCCAAACTGATTTCGTTTGATTGTCGAGCATCTTAGCAGTCTTGTTACCGTGGGCGTAGCGGGCTACGGCAAGGTAATAAGACTGCTAAGATGCCACACAAGCTGACGAAAGTAGTAGGAAAGCTATTGTTCGTTGATAATAAAACGACACCGCGGTCTATTGACCGTTTTGGGTTTAATTAATGTTTTGGCTTTCATACAGTTATATTTTTAATTAACGTTTTTATAACCACAAATATAGCGATTTTACATAAATAATTGTTCGATATATCCATAAAAATCTCAATTTTAAAGTTTATAAACAATTAGCGCAGATAAAACCTTGGAGAATAAAAAGAATTCTTGTAATTTTGTATCTCAAACTAAGTAAAACAGGATCAAAAATATGAATAAGAAGATATTAATCCCACTTGTTGTTGTCATTATTCTGCTCATTGCAGGTGTTGCATATTTGGCAAATGATCTTAACGAACAGAAAGTTGCTAATCAGGAAATGCAGGAACTTGCAGAGATGGACAAGAAAGAGATGGAAAATGAATACCAGCAATTCGCCACACAATACAGCGAAATGCGTGCACAAATCACTAACGACTCCATTATTGCCCAGCTTACTGCCGAACAGCTAAAGACAGAACGGCTGTTGAAAGAGCTTAAAGAGGTAAAGAGCAGCAATGCACGTGAGATTACCAGACTTAAGAAAGAGCTCGCAACATGCCGCGCCGTCATACGCAGCTACGTCCTTGAGATTGACTCATTGAATCGCCTTAATCAAACGCTCGTAGAAGAAAACTCTCAGGTGAAAGCACAATATGCAGAGGCAAACCGTCAGATTGCAGGTTTGAGTTCAGAGAAAGCAAACCTATCAGAAAAAGTTGCTATTGCAGCACAGCTTGATGCCATAGGAATAGAACTCAGTATGCTTGACAAAAATAACAAGTCAACATCAAAGGTCAGCAAATGCAAGAAGCTGAAGCTGAACTTTGCTCTTGCAAAGAATGTCACCGCAACAAGTGGCAACAAGACCGTATATGCCCGTATCACTTCACCTGCAGGTTCGGTGCTTGGAGGTGCGGGAAGTTTTGCATATGAGAATAAGAATCTTCAGGCTACGGCTAAGAAGAGTGTTGAATATGGTGGGAAAGAGACCCCTATAACTCTCTATTGGGATGTAACACAGGCTCTGGAAGCAGGAACATACCATGTAAGTATCTTTGCTGACGGCAACATGATCGGCTCACGAAGCTTCAGCTTTGATTAACAACATACAATCTATCCAACTATGAAGAAATTAATATCGTTAATGGCAATAATAGCATTTGTTGCCTCTGCCGATGCCCAGACGCTGTCACTCGACAGTTGCAGGGCTATGGCTTTGAGGAACAACAAACAGCTAAACGCCACAAAATTAAAACGAGAGGCGTTTGCTTACACTCGCAAAGCTGCCCGCACAAAGTATCTTCCCAAGGTAGATGCTCTGGGAGGATATGAATATTTCAACAAAGAGGTTTCTATTCTTAACAATGATCAGAAGTCAGCACTCTCACATCTCGGCACTAATGCCATGACACGTATGTCAGCCGGTATAACTGATATTATAACCGGTATGGCGACGAAAGGTCTGATAACTCCTGAAATTGCCCGGGAATTAGGAGCAAGAATGAACAATATCGGTGGGTCGTTGGCAAATCAAGGCGACCAGTTAGGACAGCAGATAAACGACGCTTTCCGCACCGACACACACAATTTCTGGTCAGGTGCAGTAATGGTGCGTCAGCCTATTTTCATGGGTGGAGCTATAATCGCCGCTAACAAAATGGCAGATATAGCAGAACAAATGGCATCGAACGACTATGAAGGCAAAGTACAGAACACTATATATACCATAGACGAGACCTATTGGCTTGTTGTTTCGCTCAAACAGAAAAAACGTCTGGCAGAGAGTTATCGCGACCTTGTTCAGAAACTCGATGATGATGTAAAGAAGATGATCAACGAGGGCATTGCCACCCGTGCCGCAGGGTTGCAGGTCGATGTAAAGGTTAATGAAGCTGAAATGGCTATCACGCAAGTTGACGACGGTTTATCGCTTGCAAAAATGTTGCTGTGCCAACTCTGTGGAATGCCCGTCAGCTCCGACATTACACTTAAAGATGAGGACAGCAGCGAGTTTGCAGTGATAGAAGAAACCACAGACTATAGCAACGAGACCGCACAGAATAATCGCACAGAAATAAAACTCCTTGAGAACACTGTCGACTTGAGTCGTCAGGCTACAAAGCTCATTCGTGCCGCTTATCTTCCTCATATTGCACTTACAGGCGGCTATATTGTCTCCAACCCAAACGTTTACAATGGTTTTGAGAAGAAATTTTCCGGTGTATGGAATGTCGGAATAATCATGCACATTCCTGTATGGAATTGGTTTGAAGGCAGCTATAAGGTGCGGGCAAGCAAAGCTGCGACAGCTATGGCAGAGCTTGAAGTTTCCGATGTTCGCGAAAAGATAAACCTGCAGGTTGCACAGAATCAATACAAACTGAAAGAAGCACAGAAACGTCTCGTAACTGCTACAAAGAATCTGAAGAATGCAGAAGAGAACCTACGTTGTGCAAATGTTGGTTTCCGCGAGGGTGTGATGGAGTCGACAGAAGTCATGACTGCACAGACAGCCTGGCAGGCAGCACATACACAAAAGATAGATGCCGAGATAGGAGTCAAGATGAGTCAGATAGCATTAAAGAAAGCATTGGGTGTATTACAATAACAAAATAATATTATGTCAGAGAAAACACAGCATAACAATATTATGCTTGCAGTAATTGGACTGATAGCAGTTATTGCATTAGTAGGCATCATCGGACACTTTGCCCTTAACGATGATGAGGATATTATTCAGGGCGAGATAGAAGTATCAGAGTTCAGAGTATCAAGCAAACTGCCTGGTCGTGTGGTTGAGCTCCGTGTTAAGGAAGGAGACTATGTCCATGTTGGTGACACGCTCGCTATCCTTGAAGTGCCAGAGGCTGATGCCCAGAAGAAAGTAGCAGAGGCTACTCAGGGAGCAGCAGAAGCCGTCAGTAACATGGCAGAGAGTGGCGCTCGCAAGGAAATCATTCAGTCGGCATACCAGATGTATCAGGCTGCAAAGGCTGCTGCCGACGTGGCACACGCGACATACAAACGCGTTCAGAATCTTTTCGACGAGGGCGTAGTAAGTGCACAGAAGCGAGACGAGGCGTTTGCAGCATACAAAGCCACCGAAGCACAGGTGATGGCAGCAAAGAGCCAATACGACATGGCATTAAATGGTGCACGTGTTCAGGAAAAAGAGGCAGCACGGAAACAGGCTGATGCCGCAAAAGGCGCTGTAGAATTAATTAGCTCCGTGATACGTGAGACTGTGCAGGTTGCACAAGTTGAGGGAGAGGTAAGCGTAATATACCCAAAGGTTGGCGAACTCGTCGGTATTGGCTCACCAATCATGAGCATTTCAATCATGAGCGATGTCTGGGGAACATTCAATATCCGCGAGGACCAACTGAACGGAATGAAAGAAGGAGATAAATTCAAAGCCTTCCTCCCTGCTTTCAACAAAGATATAGAACTAAAAGTAGTAAACATCAAGGACGAGGGTTCATACGCCACATGGAAAGCTACAAAGACAACAGGACAATATGACCTTAAGACCTTTGAGGTAAAAGCAAAACCTACAACATCATTCGAAGGACTACGCCCGGGAATGAGTCTCATCGTAAAGAAATAAGTAAGACGAAATGAAGATTATTCGACAGATAATCAACATAGCCATACGCGAATGCCGTATTATGGTGTTCAAGAACCCAATATACTTATTTTGTATGGTGTTATTACCTATATTCGTCATCATCTTCTTCACAACCATGATGAGCGAAGGTCAGCCTTTGGAGCTGCCTGTAGGTATTGTCGATCAAGATAATACCAACACCACACGCAAGCTCATTCGCACCCTCGACAGTTTCCAGTCGTCAAAAGTCGTGGCGCACTATGCCAATATGAACGATGCCCGTGCTGCCATTCAGCGAGGCGAAATATACGCATTCCTGCTGATACCGAAAGGAACGACAGAAGGAATGGTCAGTGGTTCACAACCGAAGATGTCGTTCTATTACAATGGAGTGATGATGCTTGCAGGCTCAACGACGTTCAGAGACCTCAAGACTGTCTCGACATTAGGCTCTGCCGGAGTAGGAGCGGCAAAGCTATCAGCCGTTGGAAAGACCGAGCGTGAGATACAGGCTTTCCTCCAGCCTATCACCATTGACCTGCACTTGATCAACAATCCTTGGGCAAACTACAATGTATATCTAAGCACAACGATGGTTCCCGGGCTGTTGATGCTCTTTGTTTTCCTCATCACACCTTATTCTATAGGTACAGAATTGAAGTTCGGAGTGGCACACACATGGATGTATATGGCAAAAAACAATCCTATGGTTGCCATTGCAGGAAAGATACTTCCGCAGACATTAATCTTCACAACAATATTCTGGGGATTTGAATACTATATATATTATGTGTTGGGATTCCCTCATCCTGGGGGCATTATTCCTATCTTGCTTCTTGGATTACTTGCAGTATTGTCAGCACAATGCTTTGGAATATTCATCTTCGGACTTATGCCTTCTCTCCGCATGTCTATGAGCGTCTGCTCACTTTGGGCAATGCTTAGCTTCAGTCTATCAGGAGCTACATACCCAATATTCGCTATGGACACTCCTATCCAGACCGTAGCATGGCTTTTCCCACTGCGGCACTATTACATGATATACCAGATCAATATCTTCAACGGATACCCTCTTTCCTATGCATGGATGCATTGGGCGGTACTAATTGCATTCCTAATCTTACCGGCTTTCATTATGCGGAATCTACGTCACGCAATGCTTGAATACAGATACATTCCGTAATTCTCTCAGCAATACAACTCTTATGAATATAAAGAAACTTTGGAATAGCATAAAAGTAGCCGTCATTGATCTGGTTACCATATGGAGCGAAGAAATGAAGATGTGCGTCAAGGATGAAGGCGTGCTTATATTCTTCATTCTCGTGCCACTGCTCTACCCTCTGCTCTATTCCTGGATATATACTAACGAAGTGGTTCGCGATGTACCTGTTGCCGTCGTCGACAACAGCCACTCTTTCTCCAGCCGTGAGTTTCTGCGTCGCTGTGATGCCTCACCGGACGTGAAGATAGCTTACCATTGCAACAACCTTGAAGAAGCTAAAGAACTTGTCGGTCGCCAGATTGTTCATGGAGTCATTTATTTCCCACACGATTTCAATACGAATATCAAACGTGGCGAGCAGACCTCTGTAGGTGTCTATTGTGACATGAGCCTCATGCTCACCTACAAGGCAATATACCAAACGACACAAGGCATTGCCACTCTTATGAACTCCTTCATACAGATTGATCGCAAGCATGGCTGGACCGAACGCGACGACGAGGTGGCAACACATCCTCTCGACTTCGACGAAGTAGCGATATTCAATTCTACCGGAGGCTATGGCAATGCTCTCATTCCCTGTGTGCTCATCATTATCATACAGCAGACCCTGCTTCTCGGCATTGGTCTGTCGGCAGGAACAGCGCGAGAAAACAACCGTTACAACAATCTCGTACCTATCAGTCGTCATCACAATGGTGTGTTACGCATTGTTGCAGGCAAGGCTCTATGCTATCTGATGATCTATGCTGTTCTTAGCGCCTACCTCACACTGATCGTACCGAAGATATTCGGATTCACAACATTAGCATCAGGAAGCGCACTCATAGCCTTGCTGTTCCCGTTCATCATGTCGTGTATATTCTTTGGAATGGCAGTGTCGTGTCTCATACAATATCGCGAGAATGTCATTCTCGTAGTGGTATTCACATCACTCATTTTCCTTTTCATGACGGGAATATCATGGCCACAAAGCAACTTCCCGGGCTACTGGGAGTCTATATCATGGCTCTTCCCATCCACATTTGGTGTCCGTGGCTTCCTCAAAATAAGCAGTATGGGAGGTTCAATAGAAGAAATAAAGACAGAATATACCATGCTGTGGGTTCAGACCATTGTGTATTTCATTATCACTTGTATTGTCTACCAGATACAGATAGTACGCTCAAAACGGCATATCACACAGCAGCCTATGGGTGCAGAAGTAAAAGAATAAGAGGTAGGAGATAACGCTTCTCTCCTACTTCACTATCTTTAGAATCTTCGTTGCAGCCTGTTCCTTGTTACGTCTGTTCACTACCGTCACCACACTCTGTGCGAACGACAGGAATGCCTGACCGATTACAGTATCTACCTTTGTGGCAGAAGGCTCACCGGTATCACCATTCTCGCAGATACTCTGTACGAGTGGAATCTGTGCCAGCAAAGGCACTTTCATCTCTTCTGCAAGCGACTTACAGCCTTCCTTACCAAATATGTAGTATCGGTTCTCCGGAAGTTCGTCAGGGGTGAACCACGCCATATTCTCCACCAGACCGAGTATTGGCACATTAACCTTTTCATTCGTATACATATCAATGCCCTTACGAGCATCGGCAAGTGCCACCTGCTGCGGTGTAGAGACAATAATAGCTCCCGTGATGGCAAGCGTCTGCAACAGAGTGAGATGAATATCACTCGTGCCGGGAGGCGTGTCGAGGATGAAATAGTCGAGGTCGCCCCAGTCGGCATCTGCTATCAACTGCTTTAGTGCAGATGTCGCCATTCCGCCACGCCACAACGTTGCAGTGTTTCTATCCACAAAGAAACCGATGCTGAGCATCTTCACGCCATACTTCTCAACAGGCGAAATGAGGTCGCGTCCATCCTTATTTACGGCAAAAGGACGCTCGTCCTCTACTTTGAACATCTTCGGCATAGAAGGACCGAAGATGTCTGTGTCGAGCAGTCCCACCTTATATCCAAGTTTTGCCAGTGCAATAGCAAGATTGGCAGAGACAGTGCTCTTGCCTACTCCACCCTTGCCTGAACTCACTGCGATGATATTCTTAACCTCCGGAAGGAGTTTTCCTACCTCCGGACGAGACGCCGACTTGAACTCAGTCTTTATCGTAACCTCAACATCCGGTGAGATATTATAATGTATGGCAGCCTCTGCCGACTTGATAGTCGACTTCATGAAAGGATCTGTCTCACGCGGAAACTGCAAGGTAAACTCCACTTTCATGCCGTCAATGCGCACGTCGTCAACAACCATCTCGCTTTCCACGAGATTCTTCTTTGTACCTGGATACAACACCGTTGCCAGTGCGTCCATTATAAGTTTTGGATATAGTGTCATAATAATTTTCTATTTCTTACTTCTCAAGCTCTTTCAAGCTCTCCATTTTCTTTATTTCGAGGAATTCGTACACGCCACACAGATGCTCGTGAACGCGCTTATTGCCAAACTCATAGACCTTTGTACACAGTCCGTCGAGGAAGTCACGGTCGTGCGAGACGCAGATTATCGTACCGTCAAAGTCCTTCAGTGCCTGCTTCAACACATCCTTTGTCTTGAGGTCAAGGTGGTTAGTAGGTTCATCGAGTATAAGCAGGTTCACCGGCTCAAGCAATAGTTTCAGTATTGCCAGTCGCGTTCTCTCGCCTCCCGACAGCACTTTCACTTTCTTTGTCGATGCCTCGCCACCGAACATAAACGCTCCCAAAAGATCGGTAATCTTCTTACGTATCTCACCTTTTGCCACATCATCGATGGTCTGGAATACTGTCAGTTCATCATCGAGCAGCGAAGCCTGATTCTGTGCGAAGTAACCTATCTGCACATTATGCCCGAGCTGTATTTGTCCATCATGTTCCAACTCGCTCATGATACACTTCACGAGTGTCGACTTTCCTTCGCCGTTTCTGCCTACGAAAGCCACTTTATCGCCACGCTCTATGGTCAGACTGACATTCTCAAATATTGTCTTTATCTCCGACGGGTTCGTGCGCTTAGGGAAACTCTTACCTACACAGTCCATCATCACCGGATAAGCTCCTGAGCGTGGAGCCGGCGGAAACTTCAGGCGCAGACGGCTTGTGTCTTCTTCGTCGACCTCAACAATTTCTAATTTCTCAAGCATCTTCACCTTCGACTGCACCTGATAAGTCTTCGAATAAGTGCCTTTGAAGCGTTCGATGAAGTCTTTAGTTTCCTGAATCATCTTCTGCTGTTCGTCGTATTGTTTCTGTTGCTGCTCACGACGCTCGGCACGTAGCTGCAGATACTGCGAGTATGGCACCTTATAGTCATATATTCTGCCCATCGTGACCTCGATAGTACGGGTCGTAATGTTATCCACAAACTTCCTGTCGTGTGAGATGACAACAACTGCCTTACCGCTTTTCATGAGGAAATCCTCAAGCCACCCTATTGATTCAATATCCAAATGGTTTGTAGGCTCATCGAGTAAGAGCACATCAGGGTTTTTCAGAAGGAGTTTTGCCAATTCAATCCGCATACGCCAACCGCCCGAGAACTCTGATGTCTGACGTGTGAAATCCGTTCTTTCAAAGCCTAAGCCCAACAGAATTTTTTCCACGTCTTCCGCGAAATGGGTCATGTCAATGGCGTAGAACTTCTCGCTCATAGCTGACACTTTCTCTATGAGAGCCATGTATTCATCACTCTCATAGTCCGTGCGCACAGTGAGTTCCTTATTGATGCTATCAATCTCTGCCTCCATCTCTTTCAGATGAGCGAATGCCTGCGATGTCTCTTCAAACACCGTACGCCCATCCTCTGTCAACAGATGCTGTGGCAGATAGGCGATGACCGTATCTTTTGGAGCAGACACACCGCCACGTGTAGGCTGCCGAACGCCTGCAAGAATCTTCAGAAGGGTTGATTTTCCAGCGCCGTTCTTACCCATCAGGGCTATACGGTCGCCGTCGTTAATAACGAAACTGACATCGCTGAAGAGCACTTCTCCACCGAATTCTACTGCTAATCCGTCAACTGATACCATTGTTATTTTGCTTTTTCCAATCCAGAACGTTTATCGCGTGCATAAGAACGATAGGAGTCGAGTTCTATTTCCACGTCAGGCTCTTGCAGTGCCACGGCATGAGGAAGGCGGAATTTCTGATATTTGATGTTAAGACCACGCTCAATCCACATCGTCTCATAGTAGGTCTGTATGCTAAGTATGCGCTTTGTCTCCTCGTCCAGACCATCGTGATGATACAGGTCGGTGGTGCGGAACAGTAATGGAAGCTTGTTCACGTCTACCATATATGTGGTGTATGTGAACAGGAAATTAGAGTCTGTCTTCAAGTGAATGACACCTCCGTCGACAAGAAATCGGCGATAACGCTCCATGAAATATGTTGATGTGAGACGCTTGCGTGGATTTTTCATCTGCGGATCAGAGAACGTAAGCCATATCTCCTGCACCTCGTCAGCACTGAAGAAACGGTCTATCATCTCAATGTTGGTACGCAGGAACGCCACGTTGGCGAGTTTTTCCTCGAGTGCAAGAGTTGCTCCGGTCCACATCCGTGCACCTTTTATGTCGACGCCAATGAAGTTCATCTCCGGGTATAGACGCGCCAGCTCTACAGTATATTCGCCTTTGCCACATCCCAACTCCAAGACTATCGGATTATCGTTGTGAAAATATTCTTCTCGCCAACGTCCTTTCATTTCGAAGGGCACATTGTCTATAACAGAGAAGGGGTACTGGAATACATTCCCGTACCTCTCCATATCTGCAAACTTTGCTAATTTTCCTTTTCCCATAAGTTACTGCATAAACCAGTGTCACAAACCTTCTTTCGCGGTCTGCGGACAGGCATTATTCTATTACAACACGTGTCCAGCCGTGCTTGTCCTCTATTTCTCCATACTGTATGGCGCGGAGCGTCTCGAACAGCCTGCGCGACTTAGGACCTGGTTCTGCACCGAAATTATAGCGATGACCTGTGTCTGCATCGTCGATATATGATATTGGCGAGATGACAGCTGCTGTTCCGCATGCTCCAGCCTCTTCGAATGTATCAAGCTCCTCAACGGGAACGGGACGACACTCTACAGTCATGCCAAGATCTTCTGCCACCTGCATGATCGACTTGTTGGTCACAGAAGGGAGTATTGACGATGACTTCGGAGTGATATAAGAGTTGCCTCTGATGCCGAAGAAGTTGGCAGCACCACACTCGTCGATATATTTCTTTTCCTTTGCATCAAGATAAAACTCGCACGCATAACCCATTTCATGAGCCTTGTTGTTGGCATAGAGCGACGCTGCATAGTTGCCACCCACCTTGTAACAGCCTGTTCCATTCGGAGCGGCACGGTCGTAGTCGCGGAAGATAATGTATGGATTGCTGGCAAAGCCACCCTTGAAGTAAGGACCCACCGGTGTGACAAAAACAATAAACAGGTATTCCTTTGCCGGATGTACACCCACCTGCGGACTGATACCTATAAGAAGTGGGCGGATATAGAGTGTTGCACCACTCTCATAAGTAGGAATCCACTCCTGATTAAGGCGTACCACCTTCTCTACCATCTCTATGAAAAGATCGGTAGGAACTTCCGGCATCATGATGCCACGCGATGTCGACTGCATGCGTGCAGCGTTCTCTTCAGGACGGAAGATACGCACCTTCCCGTCCTTGCAACGATAAGCCTTCAGTCCTTCAAAAGCTTCCTGACCATAGTGCAGACATACTGCAGCCATGTGCATATTGATTATTTCTTCCGACGAAACCTCAATTTCGCCCCATTTGCCATCGCGATAATAGCAACGGACATTGTAGTCGGTCTTCATGTAACCGAAAGGGAGATGCTCCCAATC
>CAJPPF010000067.1 GCA_905372445.1 uncultured Prevotella sp.
TGGCCACACTGCCTGTGCTGGCACAGCAGGAGGAACACAACTTCAAGGTAGCAAAGAATCTCGATGCTTTCAATGCCATTTACCGCAACCTCGACATGATGTATGTAGATACGCTCGACGCTGACGACGTGGTGGGTTATGGAATACAGGCAATGTTGCGTTCGCTCGATCCATACACGGAATACTATCCGGAAAAGGAAGTGAAGAACCTCCGACAGATGATCACGGGAAAGTATGCCGGCATCGGAGCACTCATACGCGAGAATTTGAAAGAGGGTTGCTGTATGATTGATCAGCCGTATAAGGGCATGCCGGCACATGAGCTGGGACTTCACAAGGGCGACCTGATACTCGCCATCGACGACAGCACGATGATTGGCAAACCGACAGGCTATGTCAGTTCGCATCTCCGGGGCGATGCCGGCAGTACGTTCAAGCTGAAAATACGCCGACTTTCAACAGGTAAGGAGATGACATACAACATCACACGACGTGCCATACAGATGCCGGCAGTGACATATTACGGCATGTTGGGCAACAACATTGGATACATAAACCTCGACACTTATACCGAAGACTGTGCAAAGGACGTACGTCGTGCATTTGTGGACCTGAGACAGCAGGGCATGAAAAAACTGATATTCGACGTTCGCGATAATGGTGGCGGTTCTGTATCTGAAGCGGTATCAATCATCAATATGTTCTTGCCACGCAATACAACCATCCTTACAATGAAAGGAAAGATAAAACGTGCGAACAACGAATACAAGACTTCTGTCGAGCCGATAGACACGATAATGCCTATCGTGGTGTTAGTGAACGAGAACACGGCATCGGCGTCAGAGATCACCGCCGGCGTACTGCAGGACCTCGACCGCGCTGTGGTGATGGGCACACGGACTTTTGGTAAGGGATTAGTGCAGACAACAATGGAACTGCCTTACCGCGGACAGCTGAAGCTGACTACAAGTAAATACTACATTCCGTCAGGACGCTGCATACAGGCTATCAACTACAAGCACAACAAGGGCGGATATACGGAGCACGTACCAGACTCGCTGACAAAGATATTCCACACTCTCGGCGGACGCGAGGTACGCGACGGCGGCGGCATAAAGCCTGACGTAGAGATAAAGGGCGACACACTGACAAATCTCGCCTACTATATCATGGGCGTGAGAGACTCAAGCGAAGTGGTGTTCAACTACGAATACGACTACATCAACGCTCATCCATCCATTGCAGAACCTGACAAGTTCATGATAAGCGACGACGATTTCGATGAACTGAAACGACGTCTCGTAGCGAGCAATTTCAAGTACGACAAGCAAACGGAGAAATATCTTGACCAGTTGAAGAAGCTCGCAAAGTTTGAAGGATACTACGAAGATGCCCGACCTGAGTTTGAGGCTTTGGAGGCAAAGCTCACTCACAACCTCGAGCGTGACATGGAGATAAACCGACAATTGATAAAGGAACTCGTCAGTCGCAATATCTGCCGTTACTACTATTATGACGGTGGTGCGATGCAACACTCCCTGCGCAGCGACACACAGGTAAAGCGTGCAGTGGAGATTCTTGAGAACGAAGACGAATACAACAGCATCCTCCACCCTACCAACGACAGGAAGAACTGACCGATAGGATAAAAGCTGGCATTGAAAACCAAATGGGGCAATAGACTGCAGTGACTTTTTATTATCAACAATCAGACAAAATCATTCGGGATCTATTGACCGATTTGGGTTAAAATAGGTTTAAGAAAATATGTATATCATCTTTTTTTCATAACTTTGCATATTGAGCGCAAAGGAGGATTCAGCATACTGAAAATCAATGACAGCAAGACGCTGAACTATCCACCGGCACTGCTCATGCCGGTAATATTCCATATTATAAAAGGGATTGTTTTGAATACACCATATAATACATATACGCTAACGAACGGACTGCGTGTCATTCATCTGCACAGCGATTCAAATATTGTCTACTGCGGCTATCAGATTGCCGTAGGCTCACGCGACGAGGAACCCGGCGAAGAGGGGTTGGCACACTTCTGCGAGCACGTCACTTTCAAAGGGACAGCGCGGCGCAGCGCACTGCAGATAATCAATGCCTTGGAGAGTGTGGGCGGCGAACTCAATGCTTTCACCAATAAGGAAGACACGGCATTCTACGCCGCACTGTTGAAAGAGCACTTCCCAAAGACTGTCGACCTTCTCTCTGACATCGTGTTTCACAGTACATATCCACAACACGAGATAGACAAAGAGGTGGAAGTGATTTGCGATGAGATAGAATCGTATAACGACTCGCCGGCAGAACTGATATACGACGACTTCGAGAACACCGTCTTCAATGGTCATCCGCTGGGGCACAACATTCTCGGTAAGGCAGAGAATGTCAGAAATTTCACCAGCGACGACGCACGCCGATTCACATCAAAGCACTATGTTCCGGAGAATATGATCTTCTTCTGCATGGGCGATGTCGACTTCCAACAGATAATCCGCCTGCTCGAGAAGCACACTCCACGACAGCAGTCAACGCCTCGCACAGAAAAGAACACAACACTCTGGCAAAGCGAAAGCAAGGCAGAAGAGCATTTCGTCAACCGCGGCACGCATCAGGCTCATGTGATGATAGGCGGCAGAGCATACGATGTCCACAATAAAAAGCGCATGCCGCTTTATCTGCTGAACAACATCATAGGCGGTCCGGGCATGAACACACGACTGAATCTGACACTGCGTGAGCGCAACGGACTGGTTTATGCCGTGGAATCAACGATGGTCAACTATGGCGATACCGGCATGTGGACGACATACTTCGGCTGCGACGCGAAAGACGTGCGGCGCTGTCGACGACTGGTACGTCGGGAACTGGACCGACTGATGGACCATCCTCTCAGCGACGCTCAGCTCCGGGCAGCAAAGAAACAGATAAAAGGTCAGATAGCACTGGCATGCGAGAACCGCGAAAACCTTGCCATTGACTTCGGGAAAGCATTCCTGCACTACGGTTGGGAAAAGGATGTCACTGCCCTGTATGCAAGGATTGACACCATAACCGCCGAGGAAATACAGTCAGTGGCACGCGAGATATTCGACGCAAAGCGGCTCACGACACTTATTTACGAATAGAAATCTCTTAAACCAAACAAAAGGATTATTATGAAAGCAAAGCACTTAAAATTGGCAACAGCAATGCTCGCAGTCACCGTTTCCACCAGTTCATGTATCGGCTCGTTCAGCCTTTTCAACGGCATAGTGAAGTGGGAAAAACAGGCAACGAACAGTAAGATAATGAATGAAATTCTCTTCCTTATCCTAACCCCTATCAACGCCGCATGTGGTGTAGCAGACTTTATCGTGGTAAACGCAATAGAGTTCTGGACTGACGAGAACCCTATGGACGGTGTTTTCGGCAAGACTGAACAGGTGAAAGGTCAGGACGGCAAGATGTATGCAGTGAAGACTCTGAAAAACGGCTATGAAATAACGAATCCGGACGGCGAGAAAGTGTATTACATTCATGACTCAAAGAACGATTCATGGAGCATTGTTCAGAACAACAAGAAGACGGAGTTGTTCAGATACAATGGCGATGGAACGATTCAAGCTATCGTCAATGGTCATTCAATGCGCATCACACAGGACGAGGCAGGACTGATGCAGCTGCGTCTTGCTGTCGACGGCAGCAGTTACGCACTGAGATAACAGGCGTAACGGAGTGTATCTCACACGAAGAGAAGAAAAAGAATGTATAAACAGAAAGGATAAGAATGTTCGATGTAAATGCCCTGAGAGCAGATTTCCCCATACTCAGCCGTGAGGTCTACAAGCAGCCTCTCGTCTATCTTGACAACGCGGCGACAACACAGAAGCCTCTCTGCGTGATCGACGCCATGCGCGACGAATACCTTAATGTCAATGCCAACGTACACCGTGGCATACACTATCTGTCGCAACAGGCTACCCAGCTGCATGAAGGAGCACGCGAGACGATACGTAAGTTTCTCAACGCGCGGTCAACGACGGAGATAGTATTCACACGTGGCACGACCGAAAGCCTCAACCTCGTGGCGTCATGTTTCGGAGAACTGTCAATGCGGGAAGGCGACGAGGTGATCATTTCTACCATGGAGCACCACTCGAACATCGTCCCGTGGCAGTTGCTGGCACAACGCAACGGCATCATCCTGAAGGTCATCCCGATGAACGATGAAGGAGTGCTCAATATGGATGCTTACGAACAACTCTTCTCCGAGCGGACACGTATTGTCAGCGTCACACATGTGAGCAATGTCCTCGGTACGATCAATCCCATACACGACATCATACGCATAGCCCACGACCACAATGTGCCCGTTGTCGTCGACGCGGCACAAAGCGTACCGCACTTCACGGTCGACGTGCAGGAGTTGGACTGCGATTTCCTGGCGTTCTCCGGTCATAAGGTCTATGGTCCTACCGGCATCGGCGTGCTCTATGGCAAGGAAAAGTGGCTTGAAAAGCTTCCGCCTTACATGGGTGGTGGCGAGATGATAGCCTCTGTGAGTTTCGACAAGACCACATTCGAGCGTCAGCCCCTTAAATTCGAGGCTGGCACGCCCGATTATGTTGCAACCACCGGACTGGCAAAAGCCATCGACTACATCACTGCCATAGGAATGGACAATATCCGGAAGCACGAGGAAGAACTGACACGCTATGCCATCAAGCGCCTTAGCCTCATAGAGGGAATGCGAATCTTCGGCAAGCCGGCGTCGCTTGCCGATATGCGTCATGACGCTGTCGTGAGTTTCCAAGTGGGCGACATACACCACATGGACATGGGAACACTCCTCGACAGGTTAGGCATAGCCATACGCACCGGTCATCACTGCGCACAGCCACTGATGGAACGGCTGGGAATACTCGGCACATGCCGTGCGTCGTTCGCGCTGTATAATACAAAAGAGGAAATCGATATACTCGCACAAGGCATAGAGCGTGTGGCGAAGATGTTTTGAGCGAAACAGACGGAACGTCAAACAAGCACGTCAGCCGTAGGGGCGTGATTATCACGCTTAAGCCTCAGCGCTGAGTCCATTGCTCAAGATATTTATTTCTCGGAGATTGCTTAAGTATGATAAATCACATCCCTACAGGTTTCATCCTACTCGGTTCATCGCTATAATTTGTTTACCGGACACCAATGTTTTTATTTTTTATGCTGTTTCATCGCACTTCCGACGGTGTCTTGCCAAACTCTTCCTTATAGCATTTAGCGAAGTAAGATGAGTTTGAAAAGCCCACTTCATAGAGTATCTCCGTTATCGGCTTATCGGTTGTCTCCAACAGATGTCGTGCATGGTTGAGGCGCGACTTGCGGATTATCTCCACGGGGGTCTGTCCCGTGAGCGCTTTCACCTTACGGTATAACTGCACACGGCTCAGGTGCAGCTCGTCGCCTATCTCCTCAACAGACAAGTCGGCTTTGTCCAGTCGCTGACGGATAATATCACGCAACTGAATGATAAACGGCTGCTCCGCCTCTCTGACAGGGCTGAGCTCTGCCGGCGCGTTCATGTTGGCAGTGAAATACTTCTGCAACTGCTCGCGACTTTTCAGCAGATTATCGACACGCGACAGCAGGATATTCGGTCGAAACGGTTTTGTAATATACGAGTCGGCTCCACTCTGATAGCCCTCTTTCTTCGCGTCATCGACAGTCTTCGCGGTGAGCAGCATGACAGGGATATGGCTTGTCGCCGGCGACTCCTTCAGCCTTCGGCACAGCTCCAGACCGTCCATTACAGGCATCATGATGTCGCTGATGATAAGTGCCGGGACGGTCTTCTTTGCCTTCGACAGTCCTGAAGTGCCATCGCAAGCCTCAACGACATCATATTTCGCGCCGAGAATGGTCTTGAGATACTGGCGCATGTCGTTGTTGTCGTCGACGACAAGGACAATCGGTCGCTCGTCATTCTCGACCTTCACGACAGATTCGAGATTGCTCCGACGGTCGATATTCTTATCCATATACTGCTCTATAGGCACCTCGAAGGTGATGTTTTCATCGTTCTCCGACGCATCCAGCTCAGAATCCAAGCGCGACGGGAGTATGATATGGAATGTTGTGCCCTTGCCCGGCTGGCTCTCTACGCTCATCTTTCCGTTGTGCATATCTACGTAGGACTTCGCAAGATGCAGTCCAATGCCCGTGCCGCCGCTTGTGCCTTCAGCCTGATAAAAACGCTCGAAGATGTGCTGGCACGTCTCTTTCGACATCCCCACGCCGTCGTCCTCAACCGATATCCGATAAGAATCAATGCCGTTCTCGACACACTTCTCTACATGAGTTACGATATGCCCACCTGACGATGTGTACTTTATCGCATTGCTCATAAGGTTGAAGTAGATGTGAGCCATCTTGTCGCGGTCGGCAATAACCTCACCGTCGCCGGCATTATCCATATCGAAGCCGAGAATGATACCTTTATTATCAGCGGCACAGAGAAAGTTCTCCGACCACTCGCGCAGGCTGTCTGCGAGGTTAAAACGGTTCATATACAGCTTAGCCTTGCAGTTCTGTACACGGCGGAAGTCGAGGATATCGTTTATCTGTTGTACGAGAACATTCACGTTGCGGTGTATAATATCAATTGTCGGCTTATATTTGTCGGGCATGGCATCGTCGGCATAGAGCTGCTCCACGGGCGCAGAGATGAGGGTCAACGGCGTCCGCAGTTCGTGACTGACATTGGTAAAGAACTGCATCTGGTTCTTCGTCAGCTCCTTAATCTCACTTGTCAACTGCTGCTGGCGCTCGTTACTCTCGCGGAGTTGCCGGTTCAGTTTCACCTTGTTGACATACTCACAAAGGGCAGCGACGACCAGACACACCAGCAGTGTCACAAGAACACCGAGAATGGTCAGGTACGTATTGAGCCTACTGATATAGTTTAAAGCATTCTCGCGTTTCTCCTGTATGTCGTTGAGTTGACCTATCTGCTTCTGCATCTCGTCGTTCTGCATGAGCAGCACATGGGCATTATAACGTGTGACGAGTGCCGACTCCTGATAATTCTCTTTCTTGAACCGGCGACCCTCGATGATATCCATAGCCGTTTTCATAACCTCTACGCCTTGTGTCGGATTCAGGTAGGTTGCGGCAAGTATGCCGTCGTCGACCATTTTCACACCTCCGTTCTCGCCCATCAGTCCGTCAATGCCACAGAATCGGAGGCTATCGTTCTTCACGCCCATACGCTTCATCTGACGATAGGCACCATAGGCAGCCTGGTCGTTGGCGGCAAAGACGAAGTCGGCGGCAGGAATATAAGCCGACAACTGCTCTATAGCGCGTGCACCGCCTTCTTCCGACCAATCGCCTTGGACCGATGCCAGCAGACGAATGCCCGGATACTTGTTTATAACATCAATGAAACCTTTGTGACGTCTTATCGCCGACTGGCTGTCAGCCGGACCTTCTATCTCGATGACATTACCGTGGAAGTTGAGGCTGCGACAGATAAATTCGCCCACGGCATGCCCTGCATCATAATAGTCGGCAACGAAGGAGGCGGTGCAAGGCACGTCGCCGGGACGTCTGCCGAACACTATCACCGGGATGTCAGCCTTCATGGCATCGCCAATGGCATCCCTGAGGTCCTCTATCTTGTCAGGGCATACAATCAACAAATCCACTCCCTCGCTTATCATCTGGCGAATCTGGCTTGCCTGACGCACCGTATCAAGGTCGCCATACATCACTTTCAGGTCTACATTATCGTAGTTATAATTACCGATATGCAGTTCGTCGACAAATTTATCGCGCCATGGGTCGCGCACCAACTGCGACACTCCAATGGTATATTTCTTCTGTTGTTTCTCGCAGGTTGCCAGAAAGAAAGACGCAAGAATAATGATTGCTAAGTATAGAATGGTCTTTTTCATTTGTAAATATTCTTAGTTGGGTTGAAAAGAATATGCAAATATAAGTCTTTTTGCCGAGAAAAATACCACGAAAACAATAAAAACAAATACATTGTTTTGGAGAAAGGTATTTTTTATGCCGTTCCCCAGCAGTCGTTCGGGCATACTTTTCGCGTCGAACGACAGACACTTATAACCAAACATAATCCCAAACATATATAAAACCCTTTTACACCATTAGAATAAAAAATGGGAGCTTATATATGTTTGGGGTTAATATAGCTTTGAAATCATTATAAAAATCATCTTCAACAGTTGGAGTATTCTCTTTACTTATACATGAGAATGCTACAACTCATCGTTTATTAAAGATTTTAATTGATTCTATTCCATTAACCGTTGTAACCTTTACTATGTATGGTCCTTCGTTAAGATGCGCAATATTTACTGTGGTGGAAGCTGCGGCATCTGCCACTATTCTGCCAGAAATATCATACACCTCTATTGTTCTGACATCTGTTACATTATTTATATACAGTACTCCCTGACTAATCACAGGCTGCATCCTTACCTGCCCGTCCGACACTGTAGGAATATATGTAGTAGGGTTGTCCTGTTTCTGTTCGGGCAATATCGTCAGAGGCACCTCTGCTATGTTCTCGTAGCTGATATTGTTACCATCATGACTATTCTTCGTTACGACAAGCATGTATTCTCCCTCATCGAGATGCAACTTTCCACCAGCATGTATTGCTTTTTTCTGACCTTTCTCTAATAATACTTCAAATTCATTATACCTGTGCACTACCGAATTCTTGTCTTTGCTCATAACAAATAGCTGCATGTAGGAGAAAGAACCTTTGTAACCGCCAACAGCTTCAGATTTCACATTGAGTACTGCATTGAGAGGAGAGTCTTTTTCTATACTGTAGGAAGGCTGTTCAAAAGCAACAGAGAGTTTTCCGGCGTACTTGATTGGGTCTTTTATCTGCAAATGATACACACTCTGAATGGTATTAGGAATGATATTATCCTCGTCGCTCAAGCCGTTTGTAGGATCATAGGTAAGGCTCGCATAACATTCAGTAACATCTGCGGGAGCAATATATTCGATAATGTACTCCTGTTTTTCTCCCGGTTCAAGATGAATTGAGATGGTATTCTTTTTTACCAATGCTTTATCTACCGCACCATTGGAAGAAGGCTTTTCATTACTGAAATACACAGACACGAAAGACGAATATGCAGTCTCACACTGATTTTCAATGCTAAAGGTGAGGGTATTCTTTTTTTCCACGAAAACATACGTCTTGTCTAACTTCGACGAGAGTTTAATATCGCTTCTGGTCTCTTCGGCATTAAACGTTCCGTTTATATTACTTACGGTTATTGCGTTATTGAAATATCTGCCCACAGAAATTTCTTTCCATTGAGTCGTACCTTTTGGTGAGAATATGGGGAATAGCCTGAAACTTCCATTTGGCAACAAACTTGTCTCAAGGCGCACTGGTATCTTGTTATACGTGTATTCTTTAGAAATATACCATGCGGAAGGTACTCCTACGTTGATAATCCTGCCGTCGGCATCTTTTACGCCTAAAGAGAATTCCGCTTCAATATCATCATATTCCTCAAGTCGTACGCCACGTATATCAAACTTGGGATCTGTTTGGTTATAGCCTTCGGCTTTAGTCAACATCTTGGCAAGTATCTTATATGATGGTTGCGGAGTGTATTCTTTTGCCGGAGGTGTTATGCCTACTATTGCCTGCAAGTCCACTACGAATGCGTCCTTGCCGCTACTGCCAGTACCACGTGTGATTGGTGACAGCAATGAGAAATTAAAATATCCATTGGCATGTCCGTTCCATCCCCAGTTTATGTGATAGTAACCTTTGCCGTCATAGCCGTCGCATACGAAAGCATGTCCATAGTCAACAGAGACACCATCTAAATATACCGGGCGTTGCGCGGCAAGTTCATTGTAAATAATGTCTTCCCATTCTCTGGCAGTCTTGTTCATACGCCTTATCAACTGTGCCTTAGGATAGTTGAAGTTACTGCGAAGTGCCTTAAGAGCATTTGCTCCGCTGCTATTGCTTGAAACAGCAGAATATTGCATGGAACAGGCTGCTCCAACTTCAAACAGCAACAGCCCCACTGCCTTGGCTTCCTCTGTCGTATATGGATTTCCTGCATAGTATGCAGGGCGCATACTGTCCCATTGATATTCGCCATTCGATCCTAAAGTGACCGATTTGCCAGGCTTGAAAAAATCTGTAAATTTATAGTATGCGGTGCCTTCTGCTTTTTGCGGATGACGATGATAATACATTATCTGCGCGATGGCTGTGGCGACGCAGCCTGTGAGAGCTCTGTATCCATCAACAACTGGAGTCATAGAGTTGAATGGAGCATACTGCCCCCACTTAATATCCTTAAGCAGGGGTTTTATTTCTGTCCTGCTGACTATTGGCAAAGAAGCATCTTGCGATTCTGAGGCTTGCTTGCATGAAGCTTCTGCAATGCTTTGTCCCATAATGCGAAGTACAGCCTTGAGCTGTGGAGGCATTGCCGTAGCATCAAATGTGCCTTGCGTTGAATAGCCTATAACAGGAGTTACTGCATCATCGGCAGAAACTACAACATATCCCTTTTGTGCTTCCTGTGTAAATACATATAGCAGAGGCATGCCGGAATTTGCAGTTTCGTCGTGTAGGGTATATGCTAACTGCAGACTTTGTGCAGGCTCTGATATTTGTTTAATTGTTCTGTGTTTTTCCGTCTTGGACTGATTCACTGTTTGAAGTAGTCCACTTTGTAAAGCATAGCGCCGGGCTTGTTCCGCATCTATAGGATTACTCCAACAGAAGTAAGAAGAAAAGCACAACAGTAATACTAACAAGTGTTTTAATTTAATTGGCATCATGATTTATACATTAATTTAATCAACTCTAAATTCATATTGATAACGTAATAATCTTCGAATTATTTGATTGCATCATATTTTATTTAACCCGAATCAGTCATTAGAGTCCTTGACTGATTTTGTTCGATTGATGAGCAGATATGCATACGTTTCATCGAATGGCGTAGTGGGCGTGATTTATCACGCTTAAGCCCACTGTGTTCGGTCCATTTCATGATGTGGCATTCCTCTGCCTGTTGTTTTTATTCGAATCATCATGTATCATTGTTTTTATTGAAGCGGAACGTGATAAATCACGCCCCTACGCCTGACGGATTGTTTTTCACCTTATATATATTATATACGGTTGTGGGGATTATCGGGGAGACGCGATGCCCATTTCCTGGGGATTCGGGACGTAATTTTATCATGTTCAGTCTG
>CAJPPF010000068.1 GCA_905372445.1 uncultured Prevotella sp.
AATAAGATATCTTATTCTGAGATAATAATTGCATAAAACAGTCTACAAAAAGCTATGTATAAGCATCATCGCGTTGTATTTGCGTTGAAGACATCTATACTCCAGGTTTCTTTCGCCTTTTCGTACACTTCCTTGTGCCAGTGAATAAAGTTGACAAAATAGCTATTCTGACCATACGTACAGCCGTTATTTGCCGTCGCATTGTCCTTCGGTGTCAAAAAACGCTTATTTTTGACATTACATAAAAGATGCTGATAATCAGCGCGATATAGCATTTTGATGCTAATAAGAATAAAAATAACTTTCAAGAACCGCCGTTTCTTGACGCTAATATCGCCGTTTCTTGACGGTGGAACCGTTGTTTTCAGCGTCAAGAAACGGCGGTTCTTGAGAGAAAAAGCACGGAATTAAACAGTATTATGCCCTTGTCGCAAGGTGAAAACGCGGTTTTATGCTATGCAGACTTAGCAAATTGTTATCCTTGGTTTTCTATTTCACCAAAAACAGCGAAGATGATTTTTATTTACAATATATCAAGTACAGAATGCGATTTCCGTAACTTTTACAAGCTCTTTCCAATCCTCAATTCGCATAATTAAAGTGGTCAGGTCTTTACCTATCCATGCGTTATGTATATGATAAACACGTGCGTAAGCAGTCTGAACTACTAAAAAACCGTAAATACTTATCGCGCCTGATGTATATTACTGTGTTTTTATGTAACTTTGCACAATCTTTTTTGTTATGAATCGCTGGTTAAGAATCATCATACTCACATTGCTGGTGGTGCTAAAGAGCACTGCCACAATGAGTGCAGCCACATTTGCGGCAGATGATGATCACAAAATTCAAGAATGGGTTTTTGAGCATCAGCAAAGACCACAGGCTATAATAAGCGATTCGTCGCAAACATTTCGTTTATGCAGTTCGCGACCACAACGCGTCATTCCTGCGGAATATGCAAAGCAGGTACAGAGGTATAGTTTCCGACTGCAGTCGTCTAATCTCGAAAAAACTCTATCGTGGTATAGCTGCGGTCGGCATCACATCAAGACCTCAAGGCTATCACTGTTGTTTTCGTGCGAATATTACGTATTCGCATTGAAACACCTTCTTTGTTAGTTTCCGTTATATTTTCAGCATTAATTCGACGAATTACGAGAGTCGATAATATGATAATCCCAAATCGATCAATAGACCGATTTGAGTTAAATCCATTTTCAAAGCATAACAAAACTAACAGAAAAGAATATGACAAAAATAAATAATTTGCAGATGAAGTCTGCACTATCTGCCGACAAACGTGTAAGCATAAAGAAAGGTTTCCTCGGTCTGTCAAAGTCAATGGTATATAATAACACAAACAGCACGCTGAAAGGCAATGCTCCCGAATACAGAATAGAAGACCAAAGCGTATTAAATGCACTTATCAGCGCCAATCAGGAAGAGTTGGAAGCAGCAGCAAAGAAGGTGTCTAAGCTGAAAACAGTTGATTTCGGACAGCTTAAACTTGAGGTTGTAATATCTGAAGACAGCCAGTTTGCGGCTATTCAGTTGTTTGTCACCGACGGGTTTCAATTTAATCCGACAGCCGACATCAGGACATTCGAGGGCAAAGACGTAGCAATTATTGCATCTATGTTCTAAGCATTGCGCAGAACAATATCGTAAGAGGTGAAGTCTTTTCACCTCTTTTTTTATTACCTTACGATTACAGGCGTTTTGCATATTTTCAATGTCAAGGCAATGCAAATAATTAACAGTTACAACGTGCAGTCGAAAAAAAAGCACGTATTATTTGCATTAGACCTCACATATTTGGATTAAAAATCATACCTTTGCATATAACAAACAATAAGCCACTACATATATGAAAGCAATAATTATAGGTGCTTCAGGTGCTGTTGGAAGAGACCTTACTGACGAATAGACCAGCTATCAGGCTTTTAATGAAGTGAAGGTATTAGCACGGAAAGATACAGGTATGGCTCATCCGCAACAGATCACACACATAATCGATTTCGACAAACCTGCAGAATAAGCTCACATTGTCAGTGCCGATGCAACCTTCTCGTGCTTAGGCACTACGCTGACGGCGGCAGAGAACAAGGCGAATCAGTATAAAGTGTACTATACATATCAGTATGAGTTTGCCAAGACTGCGTCAGAGAATAATGTGCCGGCATACATTCTTGTATCGCCAGCAATGTCTTATACAAATCCGAGAGTGTTCTACACAAGGATGAAAATCGAACTGGAAACAAGCTGTGAATGACGACCTGCACCCACACCTAATATATAAATGGAATAAAACAACAACAGAATAATGAAATTAATACTCAAAAAAATACAGACATGGCTGCAAGGACTGTCATTCCGCACAGGAGTGATTGTACTTCTAATGTGTATCCCGTTCTATCTTCTATCGTTTGCTCAGTTAGCCATTCCTTCCCACTATCTGTCGGTAGAAAACAAGGGAGTGCTTTTTGTTATACTCTTTGGTTCTGCAAAGACTTGCCAGTATGGCGGCTTGACAATACTTGGAGTAGAAGGATACAAGAGGGTAAAGGGCTGGATAAAAAGAAAAAATAACACTTATTGAATGACAGAAATGACAACGCGTAGGGAGCATCTTGTTCATATCACGGGTTAAGATCTGTCTTTACCCGCCTGCTTAGTCAGCAACTTGCCTGTCCACTATTTGACACACCTGCAGCAAAGCCATGTATGCGACAGGCGCGAATAAATTTAACTCTTACAGGCTCTTAACTAAGACTATTGTTTTAGTCTGAGGCTGTTCAGTATGACTGATACTGACGACAGAGCCATCAGAGCACTTGCCCACATCGGGGTTATCTGAAAATCGATGCCGAAAAGATAAAGCACACCTGCAGCCAAAGGAATACAAACGATATTGTAGATGAATGCCCAGAACAGGTTCTGATATATCATGTGGACCGTCCGCTTACTCAAATTCATCACCTCCGGCACGCTCATGAGGTCGTTGCTCATCAGTGTCACTTGCGCCACATCCATTGCAACGTCAGTGCCTTTGCCTATGGCGATGCTTACATCTGCAAGCGCTAATGCCTGCGTGTCGTTTATGCCGTCGCCCATCATTGCCACTGTCTTGCCTTCTGCCTGAAGACGCCTTACCAGACTCTCCTTATCCTGAGGTTTTACACCACTCTGCCAATGCTTGACGCCAGCCTTCTCCGCCCAATAACATGCAGCGTCTTCCTTGTCGCCACTCATCATGTAAACCTCTACTCCACTTGTCTGAAGCTTCGTCATTGCTTCACGTGCATTAGGTTTCAGCATCTCACGCTCCTCAAATGCCAAGTCATCCGACTTGGTAAAGTCGACATTAAGATTAGGTATGGTGAGTGTGCCGGTCTTATCCGTAACGAGCACATCAACCCGTCTCATAGTCTCCAAAGCTGTGGCGTCTTTTACAAGCACCTGCTTCTGAGCCGCCTTACCGATACCGACCATAAGTGCTGTCGGTGTAGCCAATCCCATAGCACATGGACAAGCAATGACCAATACTGATATCGCAGAGATAATAGCCTGTGGCAGGAAATGAGTTCCGCCTAATACGAGCCATATTATAAAGGTTGAAAGCGATATCAGAGCCACAACAGGCACGAAAACAAGTGCGGCTTTGTCGACGACACGCTGGACGGGGGCCTTAGAACTCTGCGCCTCTTGTACCATACGTATAATGTTTGCCAAAGCCGTGTCTTCACCAATCTGTTGAGCTCGTATACGGAATTTTCCCTGATTTGGAATGGTTCCTGCCAATACCTTAGAGCCCTTTTTCTTCTCTGCTGGCGTAGGCTCACCGGTAATCATGCTTTCGTCTACATAAGCAGCATCGGCTGTCATGAAACTCTCAGCCCACGTCACCTCGCCATCAACAGGTATCTTCTCGCCCGGATGAACTTCTAATATATCACCTTTCTCAATAGCTGAAATAGGTACTTCCACTATCTCTGCACCGTCAACAACGTGAGCTGTCTTTGGCGATAAGCCCATGAGCTGACGTATGCTTGATGCTGTGCTGTCCTTTGCTTTTTCCTCTATCAGCCTACCAGTAAGCACAAAGGTGATTATCATCACACTGGCATCAAAATACGTATGCCACTCAATGCCTCGCACACCCCAGAACGTGTCGCCCCAGAACGTGTTGAACGTACTGAATATAAAGCTTATGGCTGTTGACAGAGCAACGAGAGTATCCATGTTGGCACTGCCATGACGAAGCTGTTTGTAGGCTGTGACATAGAACTGACGACCGCAATATATCATATTCGACAGTGCTATTATGAGTGCCACCTGATTTGATATATCCCTGCTACCAAGGTCTATCCACCGCATACTGACGGACATAACAAGAGCAGAGAACAGCCATGAGAGGACAGCACGGCGACGTAACAACACATACTCACGCTTCTGAATCTCTTCTGCACTCTTACTTTCGTCAATTACAATGTCATATCCGATATTATTGATTTCGCGCTTCATGTCCTCAAGGCTTATCACCTCCGGGTCGAAATCAACCAACGCTGTACGTCCGGAAAGATTGACCGAACTCTCATTAACGCCTTCCAATGAGCCAAGCTTGCGCTCCACGTTAGCAGAACAAGCAGAACAAGCCATACCTATAACAGGGATTGTCTTTTTCATGTTCTAAAGAATCTCCAACTCATATCGACCGAGCGCGTTCACTGCTTCCTGAATCTTATTGTCGCTTACACATACCTCGTCCACTTCGACTGTAAGGCTACAAGCCTCTCTGTCAGCCTTTGCCCCATTGACACCGGGCAGGGCGTTTACGGCTTCCTCTACGTGTGCTTCGCAATGTATGCACTTCATTCCTGTCACTTTAAATACTTTCTTTGTCATAATCTTAGCTTTAAATTACGTGTGCAAAGTTACAAATATTATCTTGTTTCGCATTACAAAATTATGGATAATAGTTATAGATTAGCGTCGTGTCAACATATTACATCTCAAGCAACGACCGAAGATATATCTTATCTATTCATGATGATATGGTTCACCCTTTATGATTGTGCAGGCACGATATATCGCTTCGGTGAAGATAAGGCGCACCATCTGATGTGAGAACGTCATCTTCGATAGCGATACCTTTTCATTAGCGCGGTCATAGACAGCTTGTGAGAACCCATAAGCTCCACCGATGACAAACACCAAACGACGAGCTGTCTGTTGCTTTTGTTCGAGCCACGACGCAAGTTCTATGGAACGGAATTCCTCACCATGCTCGTCGAGCAGCACAACTGTGTCGGAAGACTGAATCTGTTTCAGTATGAGTTCTCCCTCACGGTCTTTCTGCTGTTGCTCAGTGAGAGCCTTTGTGTTCTTAAGTTCAGGAATGATCGTAATAGCGAACGGAATGTAATGACCTATACGCTCTACATAATCATTAATACCAGCCACAAAATGCTTATTGACGGTCTTGCCGACTAAGAGGAGTTCTGTCTTCATACACAAGAAAGGTTTGGTTCAATTGCAAAATTACAAAAAAAGAAAGAAGAATCCACCGTCTTCTCAATTTTATTAAGTATATTTGCAAATTAGTTCGGTCTGCAATAGCAACCGACAATGTATATAAACAATCAAATCACTTAAAAATAATAGACATGGATAAGGAATTAATCGCACAATGCGAAGCGAAAGCAAGACAGTGGCTCTCGCCTGCTTACGACGCAGAGACACGTAACTCTGTTCAGGCGATGCTTGACAATGAAGACAAAGCAGAACTAATTGACAGTTTCTATCAGGACCTCGAGTTTGGTACCGGTGGTCTGCGTGGTATCATGGGTGCAGGTTCAAACCGTATGAACATTTACACCGTAGGAATGGCAACACAGGGGTTCGCTAACTATATCAACAAGGCATTCCCGGAAGGCGGCAAGAGCGTCATTGTAGGTCATGACTGTCGCAACAACGGCAGACGGTTTGCTGAGTCTGTAGCAGACATCTTCTCTGCAAATGGCATCAAGGTTTACCTTTTCGAGAGTCTACGCCCTACCCCGGAGATTTCTTTTGCCATTCGTGAGTTAGGTGCAGTTGCCGGTGTTAATGTCACAGCATCGCACAATCCAAAGGAGTATAACGGCTATAAGGCTTATTGGTCAGACGGTGCTCAGGTGACTGCTCCTCACGACAAAGGCATCATCGACGAAGTGAACAAGGTTAAGGTAGAGGACGTTAAGTTCGAAGGCAACAAGGACCTTATTAAGATTATCGGCGGTGAAATGGACTACGACTATATGGAAGCCGTCAAGGAAGCAATGATTGATCAGAATGTTATCATTCGTCAGAAAGATCTCAACATCGTTTATTCGCCTATGCATGGTGCAGGTCGTGTCATTATTCCAATGTGTCTGCGTTCATGGGGATTCCAAAACATCAACGTCGTGCCGGAGCAGATGGTTATTGATGGCAACTTCCCTACCGTCATCTCACCAAATCCTGAGAATGCAGAGGCAATGACCCTCGGCATGAAACTCGGAACAAAGCTCAATGCCGACCTTGTGATTGCTTCCGACCCTGATGCCGACCGACTGGCTATTGTCTGCCGCGATCCTAAAGGCGAGTGGATTATCATCAATGGCAATCAGACTTGTATGATGTTCTGCTACTATATCATAAAGAACAAGAAGGCACTTGGCACTCTGCATCCAACTGACTTCCTCGTGAAGACTATCGTCACAACGGAGGTCATCGCCAAAATGGCTGAGAAGAACAACATTGAACTACGCGACTGCTATACTGGTTTTAAGTGGATAGCAAGAGAGATTGCCATATCAGAGGGCAAGCAGAAATATATCGGTGGCGGCGAAGAATCGTTCGGCTTCCTGCCATTCGACAAGGTACGCGACAAGGATTCACCGGCATCTATCTGCCTCATTTGCGAGATTGCAGCATGGGCAAAGGATCAGGGAAAGACTCTCTACGATGTGCTTATGGACATTTATATTGAGTTCGGATTCTCTCAGGAGTTCACCATAAACGTGGTGCGCCCGGGCAAGACCGGCGCTGACGAGATAAAGGCAATGATGGAGAACTTCCGCAACAATCCTCCGAAAGAACTCGGCGGTAGCGAGGTATGCACATGGAAGGATTTCCAGACTCTGGAGAAACGAGATGCTAAGGGCAATGTGACAAAGCTCGATATGCCTGCTACATCGAACGTTCTGCAGTGGTTCTGCACTGACGGAACAAAGGTAAGTGTGCGCCCTTCCGGCACAGAACCTAAGATAAAGTTCTACCTTGAGGTAAAGAATCCTACAATGAAGAATGCCGCCGACTACGACCGTTGTCTGGCTGAATCAGTAGAAAAGATTGAGGCTATAAAGAAAAGCCTTAACCTCTAAGATAAAAGCTCGTTGAAGATTCATTGGGATAAACAACCAACGTAATCTCCACGAACTGCAAAGCACAAACAAAAAACAAGCGCTGACTCCTTTTGAGTATCAGCGCTTGTTTTTGTTTGCTTCTTAATCCCTAATCGATCGTTAAATCGCGTTATGTCCTTTCTTTAACTTTCAATCTGCTCCACTATACGTAGTATCATATCCGGGCATGAAGCCATTTCTATTCAAACAGTGTTGGTTTTGTGCCGACGACAGCGTACGCCAGGTTTCTTTCGTATTTTTCTTGGCGCTTCATAAAGGCAGTGAAAAAAGTCAACAAAAAGGCTATTCTGACCATGAATACAGCCAATATTCGCCGGCGTATTGTCATTTGATGCCGAAAAACGTCTATTTTTGGCATTACACACAAAGTATTGATAATCAGCACAATAAACTTTTTTACTAAAGACAAACATACGAATCATTTTCAAGAACCGGCGGTTCTTGAGTCTAATATCGGCGTTTCTTGCCGATGAAACCGCCCATTTTATCGTAAAAAACCACCGCTTTTTGAGAGAAAAAGCATGGAATGAAGCCATTTTCAGCTCTTATCAGAGCTCAAAGACACGGTTTTATGCTATGTAGACTTGGCAAATCGTTATCCTTCATTTTCTATTTCGTCAAAAACCATGAAGATGATTTTTATTGACATTGTTCGTATTGCCACACAATAAAAGTCACTTGGCATTATTGCAAATGCAAAATTACTATATGAAGAAATAATGTCGATATGGATAAACTCGTTTTTTAATCATTATTAAGGATGTTAGAATGCAACAGTAGTAAATGTAAAAAGAAACTAATAAAATGCACACTTTCATTGTTTCTGTGAATAAAGCAGTACCTTTGTAAGCGTTTAATTTAATACATCTATTTATAATGAAGAAAACATTGTTTATGTTATGCCTGTCGTTTATCGCTGTTCTCGGTGCTATGGGGCAGACTGCTGATGCTGACAGAATCATCGGAACTTACATGACCGAAGGGGGCAAGGCAAAAGTTGTAATTGATAAAAAAGGAGATACTTACAATGGAAAGTTGATTTGGAATATGACCGAAGGACTCCTTGACAAGAACAATCCTGTAAAGTCAGAGCAGACAAAACCATTGGTCGGGAAAACGATTCTCAGAGGTTTCAAATATGCTAAAAAAGACACATGGGACGGCGGAAAGATTTACGATCCGGAGAACGGAAAGACATACAGCTGCAAAATCACTCTCAAGAATAATGGCGACCTGACAGTAAGAGGATTCATCGGCGTTTCTCTCTTGGGACGTAACACCACATGGAAACGTCTTAAGTAAGACGGCAAATAACAGAAAAGAAAATAGCATTAGTACCTTTATGATGGGTATTAATGCTATTTTTTCATTTCCTATTTTGCTTGCCGATGCAAATGTTCTTTTAGCTCTAATCAGTAATTAGATGCTGGTTGAACCAGTCGACCATCTGGCGCATAAGGTGATTACGCGTGTTGCCACCGAAGATACTGTGGTTGCGGTTGGTATAAATAAGCTGGCGGAAATCCTTATCAGCCTGAACCAATGCTTCCGTATATTCGAAAGTGTTCTGTGGATGAACATTATCGTCAGCCAGACCATGCACAAGCAACAATGCACCATGCAGCTTATCAACACGTTGTATTGGATTTACGGCATAACCATCAGGGTTTTCCTGAGGTGTCTGCATATAGCGCTCGGTGTATACAGAGTCATAGAATTTCCAGTTTGTCGGTGGCGCAATGGCGATGCCACAGCGGAAAACCTGACGGCCTTCGCTCATCGACATCAATGTATTAAACCCTCCATAGCTCCAACCCCATATTGCAATACGGTCTTTATCGACATACGGCTGCCTGCCAAGCCAAAGAGCGGTCTCCACCTGATCTTTAGATTCAAGGTCGCCGATGTGCTTATATGTGCATTTCTCGAACTCTGCGCCACGGCATCCTGTACCTCTGCCATCGACACATACAACCACGTATCCCTCCTGTGCAAGGTAATAGTCGAATGCCTGTCCCATGCTTCCACATGCCCATGAGTTTACAACCTGCTGCGATGCAGGACCGCTATACTGATACATGATGACCGGATAACGCTTTGATGGCGAGAAGTCGGCAGGACGAAGCATCCACCCGTCGAGTGTGACACCTTCGGAAGTCGTAAACGAGAACATCTCGCGGCGGTTGAAATTGTTTTGCTTTACGTAGGCAGCCGTTTCAGCATTGTCGATAATAGTCGACAGTTCTCTACCCTGATTGTCATTGGTGGTAACGACATAAGGCGTGTTCATATCACTCCATGTGTTAATGAAGAACTTATAGTCGCTTGAGAAAATGGCACTGTTCCAACCTTCCTTACGGGTCAGTCGGTCGGTACGACCATTTTTGTGCGACACATATACCTGACGATCGTGAGCATTTAATGCTGCAGCCTGATAGTAAACATCGCCTGTGAGCTCGTCGTAGCCATATACAGCAGTAATCTCGTAGTCGCCGTCGCCGACCTTACGAATCAGCTGGCCGTTCATATTATATATATATAGGTGGTTGAATCCATCGCGGTCGCTTGGCATGAGAATAGAGTTTTTCAGTATGGCGATGTTTTCCATAGCCTCTTCCTTGACGTATTTATTAACTTTCTCCTGAATGAGCAACTGCGATAGTGTAGAAGAAGGGTTGACAGCATAAAGACGTAGGTCGTCCTGATGACGGTTGAATGTAAATATGATTATCCGCTCAGGGTCGTCAGTCGGATAAATGCGCGGCATGTATCCATCGGCATCAACAGGCACTTGCAGTTTCTGTGTACGGCGAGATTTTATATCATAACTCCATGCAGTCACTGTGGAGTTACGCTGGCCTGCTTTAGGATATTTGTAGGAATAAAGACTTGGGTAGTCCGTATTCTCCATGCGCTCAGGCTCTAAGCCTTTGAAGAGCTGCAAGGAATATGTAGGCACAGCCTGCTCATCGTAGCGTATCCAGCAGAGTTTTGTTCCGTCAGCATTGAAGCACAGACTGCTGTTGAACGCAAATTCCTCCTCGTTGACCCAGTCCGGAATGCCGTTGATTACTTCGTTGACCTTACCGTCTTTCGTCACCTGGCTCTCCGCATTATCGTAGAGCATCTTCACAAGCCAGATATTATTATCGCGTACAAAGGCAATCTGGTTGCCGTCATAAGAAAATACCGGTACCTGCTGCTTACCGCCTTCCGAAAGGCGTTCAAGCTTATGTGAATGGATGGTATATATATAGAAGTCAGCTTTAAAGGAGCGACGATATACAGGTTCGGTATTCGTCTGAATCAACATCTTCTTCCCGTCAGGCGACATTATATAGCCGTCGAATGAATCGATCTTTGCTCCCATAGTATTGTTGACATCAAAGAGTACTGCAGTCTGCTTGCCCGTACGGAACGAATACTGAATGATCTGCTGGCCATCCTTATCTATCTTGACATATTGATCTGTGCCTTTGACAGGATCAATGCCACGTAAACTCTGCGCAGAAAAATGACTGTTCATGCTCTTCAAGTCCAAACATGCGGCACTGACACTGCTTGACAGACCTATGATAATGCCGATAAATACAACTATCTTTTTCATACTATGAATAATTATCGTTTATATTGCAAAGGTACAGTTTTTTTCGTAACTTTGCATAAGGAATCAAGGAAAAAAGAAGATACATGCAAGAAACACTACCATT
>CAJPPF010000069.1 GCA_905372445.1 uncultured Prevotella sp.
AGATTGCCAGTTATTTGGTTTGCAACATAGAAGGGACGTGATTTATCACGTTCCGCTATTCGTGCACTGCGCTATATTGACCGATTTCGTATAATAAACCGGCATCGCGGTCTATTGACCGATTTGGATTTATTACGTAAATCTTGTTTCCTATGTGTTATATATTAAAGAAAGGGAACTTTCTTTTGGTTAAATTGTAATAAATAATTATCTTTGCATTTATGAAACATCTTTTTCCTATATTGTGTGTAACAGGTTCTGATTGCGCGGGAAAGACCGGAATACAGGCTGATATACGCACAGTTTCTGACTTGGGTGGATATGCCTTGACAGCTATTACGTGTCTTACCACGGTTGAGGAAAACGGTTGTCTTTCCATTCATGACATCGACAGTACACTCATTCGCGAGCAGTTGACCACCACGATGACGGCTTTCCATCCTAAAGTGGCTAAGGTTGGCTTGATAAGAAGAGCAAGCGATATAAAAACAGTGCGTGACGAAATTGTCGGATGCAGTCACACAGTCTGTTCGCCCGGTATTCTTTCCTCTGGCGGGAAACGTCTGGTTGATGACGACACGCTATGGGCTATGAAGCGTTATCTCTTGCCCGAGGTGAGTCTGCTTATGCTACGATGCGATGAGGCTGAGATTATTTTGGGAATGTCGATTCGTACAGATGAGGAGATGATAAGTGCATGTCGGCAGTTGAGAAAGTCAGGAGCAGAGTGGGTGTTGCTTCGTGGAGGAAAGCATCAGGCTGACCGTCTGACAGCCCTTCTCTACGGCGAAGGCACATGCGAGTTTTTCACCTCTTATAATATAGAGGGCTGGCAACGTCATGGAGTGGGAGGTGCTCTGTCGTCTGCAATAGCTGCACGTCTGGCACTGGGCGATGATATGAAGACTGCTATCGACAGAGCCCACGAATATATACACAGTTGCATTGTCTATGCCGTTGAAGATGATAGTTGCAGTCCGCGTTCTGCCGATGTCTACAGTCAGTTTGTCAGTCTCGTGGCAAAGTACTACACCGAGGCACACGATGTGAATTTCTATGCCGACAAACTGTCTGTTGGCACACGCTATCTGCTTCGGGTGACACGTAAGGTAGTCGGAAAAACACCCAAGCAGATTATCTGTGAGTATATCATAACAGAGGCAAAGTCGCTAATCTCAACCAGTCGTTTGCCTATATATGTCATTGGTGAGCGTTTAGGATTCAGCTCGCAACCAGCCTTCTGCAAGTTTTTCATGAAGCATGAGGGATGCTCACCATCGTCAATAAGGCAGTCTTCATTGTCATTTTCCGACGATTGATTTCCTAAAAAGGAAGTTTTGTTTTTCTGTTTCATCATTTCTTTATATTTTTGCGTCATTATTTTACCCCGAACCGGTCATTAGAGTCTTTGACTGATTGTGTTCGATTGTTGAGCAGATGTGCAGACGTTTCATCGAAGGCGTAGCGGTCTACGGCGAGATGTAATGGCAGCGCAGATGCCGGCAAGCAGACTAAAGCCGGCAGGAAAGCTCTTGTTCTTTGATAATAAAACGATACCGCGGTCTATTGACCGTTTTGGGTTTAATACATAAGAAAAGATGGAAGATAGAACAATGCTTAACCGTCAGTTGGCTCAGATGCTGAAGGGCGGAGTTATTATGGATGTTACAACACCTGATCAGGCGCGTATTGCTGAGGCAGCCGGCGCCTGTGCTGTGATGGCGCTCGAGCGTATTCCTGCCGATATAAGAGCTGCCGGTGGCGTGTCGCGAATGAGTGACCCGAAGATGATTCGTGGTATTCAGGAGGCAGTGACCATTCCTGTCATGGCAAAATGCCGTATCGGTCATTTCGCTGAGGCACAGATTCTTGAGGCAATAGAGATCGACTATATCGACGAGAGTGAGGTTCTCTCGCCTGCCGACGATGTGTATCATATCAATAAGCGCGACTTTAAGGTGCCGTTTGTCTGTGGTGCGAAGGATCTTGGCGAGGCTCTGCGTCGTATTGCCGAGGGCGCTACGATGATTAGAACCAAAGGCGAGCCCGGCACAGGCGATATCATTCAGGCTGTACGCCATATGCGTATGATGCAGAGCGAGATACGTCGTATCGTGTCATTGAACAGCGATGAACTGTATGAAGCAGCCAAGCAGCTGCGTGTGCCGTTCGATCTTGTGCAGTTTGTTCATGACAACGGTCGTCTGCCAGTGGTTAACTTTGCTGCCGGCGGTGTTGCCACTCCTGCCGATGCCGCGCTGATGATGCAGCTTGGAGCAGAGGGCGTGTTCGTAGGAAGCGGAATCTTCAAGAGCGGCAACCCGGAGAAGCGTGCGCAGGCAATAGTGAATGCTGTCACAAACTATAACGACCCGAAGATATTGGCTGAACTGAGTGAAGACCTTGGCGAGGCAATGGTCGGAATCAATGAGAGCGAGATACAGCTGTTGATGGCTGAACGTGGAAAATAATCTGCGCACGTTTATAATGAAAATAGCAGTTTTGGCACTACAGGGAGCATTTGCAGAACATCAGCAGATGCTCCACTCTTTGGGTGTGGAATCAGTGCTTATAAGAAATCTGCGCGACTGGCAGGAGTATATTGACGAGGTATCTGTATCAGGACTTTCACACGGTGGACTCGTTATCCCCGGTGGTGAGAGTACGGCAATGCAGAAAATCATGACTGACACTGGACTGCTGCAGCCGCTCCGTCAGGCTATTAAGTCAGGACTGCCGGTGCTCGGCACTTGCGCAGGACTGATTATGCTTGACACAGAGCATATAGCCACCATGGATATATATGTGCGCCGTAATGCCTATGGACGTCAGCTCGGCAGTTTTGTCGCTGATGCTGATTTCAAAGGTATAGGTCGAATTCCAATGGTATTCATACGTGCTCCATATATAGAGAAGGTGGGCGATGGTGTGGATATTCTTTCAGTTGTCGATGGACATATCGTAGCAGCAAGAAATAAAAAACAGTTAGTTACGGCTTTTCATCCCGAACTGACTGGTGATACAAGAGTGCATGAATATTTTATAAATCAGGTCGTCAAATAGTTGTTAACCTGATTTATTTCAAAATCAGTCAATAGAGCACAGTGCTTTTTTATTATCAATAAAATAAAAGCACTTAGGAATCTATTGACCGATTTCGGTTTATTTCATCTTCAGAGTGCGTAGATATTCTTTCTGTTCCGGAGTGATGCGATAACTCTCTATAGCTTTCTGTATGGCTTTATTGTGCGTCCATTTCTCCATACGAGGGTTTTCTATGTATGGTATTGTGGCATCCCATTGCTTTGCAAGTGCTGTGGCAAAGAACCATGCCACCATCATTCTGACGTAGTAATGGTCGTTTGTCTCGCGTGCTACCCATTCAAGATACTCCGGATGAAAGTCTTCGTCGAGGAAATGGCTTAGCAGCATCTCCTGTCCGAAGCGAATGGTGAACGGCTCCGTTGACGCAAGCCAACGCTTAATGTCTTCGATAAGCCTTGATTTATTATCTTTTTTCTTGAAGCATTTCGGTGCAAGAGTGTCGCACGTAGCCCAGTTGTCGATGAAAGGAAGGAATCGGTCAATCTCGTTGATACACTTGTCGTAATCTTTAATATCTGCAATGACATGCTCGTGCAGACCGTTTTCCTCAAAGTACTGATGTGGCAGTATGGCAAGGAACTCATAGATATGAGCTTCTTTTGACCATTTCTTCGCCAGTTTCTTAATAATGGGAAGGCGTACGCCGATAACCTTTTCAGGATCAACTCCAGGCAGTAATTTCAAGGTGAAGGTTTTGTAAGTCAAGTCCTGATTGGCTGTCAGTTCCTCTTGTATTTGTTTGATAATGTTCATAACGGATTGCTATATTTTGAGTTCAACTTCTTTTCCAAAAGGTGCAAGGGCAAGGTGTGCCATCTTGAAATGCTGCTTGCCGAAAGGAATGCCTATTATGGTGATGCACAGCAGCAGTCCGAAGAAGACATGGCATATACATGATAAAAGTCCTCCGAAGATAATCCATAGGATATTCAGTGGTATGCGTATGCAGCCGATGGGGCTGTGTGTCTCTTTTATCGTTGAGCCGAAGGGCCACAGGCAGAGCATTCCTAACTTGAATGTCTGCAGTGCTACGGGGATGCCTATAATGGTCAGTGACATTACAAAGCTGCCGATGAAATAACCAATGGCAGCCTCCAAGCCGCCAAACAACAACCAGATGATGTTTCCAAGTATCTTCATTCGTTTTAGATTTAGTTACGTTTGATTACTCTGAAATATGATACCGATAACAAGTTCAGCCATATTCTGCTTTCTATTTTATCTTTTGATAAATTCTTTTGCACATGTTCTCGTCTTTGTTTACTGTGAAAACATTAAGCCATATGTTCTTTATACGAACCAAAGCAAATCGGGCTATAACGGCATATACGGCTTTTTAGCACTGCAAATGTACGATTTTATTTTTAAATTGTGCTAAAAAACGATTTAATTTTTATTTACTCTTTGTGTTATCGCTGATTTTATATATATTTGTATCCAAATCAAATCAAATATGAAGAAGTTATTTTTTATTGCGCTCTCTGCGCTATTCTCTTTGCAGACTGTCGGTGCACAGACTGTCAATCCTTTGTGGCTGCGCGATGTGCAGCTCAGTCCTGACGGACAGCAGATACTGTTTTGTTATAAAGGCGATATCTACAAAGTGCCGGCAACCGGCGGTAATACCGTCCGATTAACGACCCAGGACAGTTATGAATGTTCTCCTGTATGGAGCAAAGACGGTAAGAAAGTGGCGTTTGCCAGCGACCGCCATGGTAATATGGATGTCTTTGTGATGTCGGCAGAAGGCGGTTCGGCTAAGCGTCTGACCTACAACAGTGCGGAAGAGATACCCCAGAGTTTCTCGCCTGACGATAAGGACATATATTTCGGTGCTACTATTCAGGACCCGTCGTCAAGCGTAATGTTCCCTTCTTCACGCTTGCCAGAACTCTACAAGGTTCCTGCTGATGGCGGACGCACGGAGCAGGTTCTTGGAACACCTGCCGAGATGCTCTCGTTTGCAAACGACGGCAAGGGCTTCTATTATCAGGACCGCAAAGGTTATGAGGATGAATGGCGCAAGCACCACACATCGAGCATCACACGCGATATATGGTTCTATGACACTCAGAGCGGTAAGCATACCAATCTGACGCTTCATGCCGGTGAAGACCGCAACCCTGTTGCAGGTGAGGACGGAACACTGTTCTTCCTCTCCGAGCGTGACGGTGGCAGCATGAATGTTTATGCAATGGAAAATCCTTCTGTCGGAGCAGAAATAAAGAAAGTGTCTTCGTTCACCACACATCCGGTACGTTTCCTTAGTGAGGCGGCAGGACTGCTGTGCTACACATACAATGGCGAGATATACACACAGCGACCAGGTGGCGATGCAAAGAAAGTTGACATCAGTCTGACGCGCGACGACGAGTCGCAGTTGGCTGACCTCACTTTCACTTCTGGAGCAAATGATGCGACAGTGAGCCGTGACGGAAAAGAAGTGGCTTTCGTTGTTCGTGGCGATGTGTTCGTTACTTCGACAGAGTATCGTACCACGAAACAGATTTCCAATACTGCCGGTGCAGAGAAAGGAGTTGATTTTGCTCCCGACGGCAGAAGCCTTGTCTATGCCTCAGAACGCGACGGCAACTGGCAGCTTTACATTGCTAAGATAGGTCGTGATGAAGATCCCAACTTCTCTAATGCGACTATAATAAAGGAAGAGATGTTGATTCCAAGTTCCGATATTGAACGTTGCTGGCCTAAGTTCTCGCCTGATGGAAAGAAGGTGGCTTTCATTGAGGACCGCATAAAGCTGAAGGTTGTAGACCTCGCGACAAATATAGTAAGCGAAGTGACCGACGGCAGTAAGTGGTACGATCAGGAAGGGCAGTTTGAATTTGAGTGGAGTCCTGACGGCAACTGGTTCGTGCTCAATTTCATCGCTCATCAGCGCGATCCGTATATGGACCAGGGCATCGTCAGTGTCAACGGTGGCGAGATACACCCAATCACTGAGAGCGGATATATGAGTAGTTCGCCTCGGTGGGTAATGGACGGCAAGGCAATACTCTTCGAGAGTGAGCGTTACGGTATGCGCAGTCATGCCTCATGGGGCAGTCAGGATGATGTGTTCATGGCTTTCCTGACACAAGATGCCTATGACGAGTATCGCCTCTCGGAGGAAGACTATGCTCTGCAGAAAGAGGTGAAGGAAAAGAATAAGAAGAAAGAAGAGGAAGCTGCTAAAGGAAAGAAAAAGAAGAACAGCAAGAAGGACAAAAAGGCAGACAGCAGCAATGAGGATGATAAAGATAAGGTAAAGCCAATAGAGATACAGTTCGACGGACTTGCTGACCGCATTGTGCGACTTACACCAAACTCAAGCCGCCTGGGTCAGGCTATCATCGACAAGGACGGCGAGAATCTATACTACTATTCTGCTTTCGAGAGCGGCTATGACCTGTGGAAGATGAACCTCCGCAAGCATGAGACATCGCTGCTCGATAAGACTGACAGCAGTGATCCTGTGCTTACGATGGATAAGGACGGAAACATCTATTCGCTCGGCAGCGACAAGATGGTGAAGGTAGACGCAAAGAGCGGAAAGCGCACACCAATCGTATATTCTGCCAAGATGCGTCTTGACCTGCAGGCTGAGCGTGAGTATATGTATAACCACGTGGCTAAGCAGATAGAGAAAAAGATATTCCGTACAGACTATAACGGTTGTGATTGGCAGATGATGGTGGAGAACTATCGGCAGTTCCTGCTGCATATCGCCAATAACTATGATTACGCCGAGCTGCTCTCGGAGATTTTGGGTGAGCTTAATGTCTCTCATACCGGCGGACGTTACTATGCACGTCCCGACAATGCAGATGCTACAGCTCAACTGGGATTGTTCCTTGAAGCACAAAAGGGTCAGACCGGATATAAGGTCACTGATATCATTGCCGGTGGTCCTTTCGACCGTGCTGACAGCAAGCTGAAGGTTGGCGATGTCATCACGTCTATCAATGGAAAGGAGCTTACTGCCGATACCGACATTGCTCAATTGATGAATCTGCAGGCAGGAAAGAAGACACTTGTCGGCTTCACAGGTGGAGAGGAAGTAGTGCTTCCTATCAGCAACTCCCGTCAGCATGCACTGATCTATGAGCGCTGGGTGAAGAGTCGCCGTGCCGCTGTCGACAGCCTTTCGCATGGCCGTCTGGGATATGTACACATAGAGGGTATGAACGACCGCTCGTTCCGTTCTGTATATAGCGATATCTTAGGAAAGTACAACCAGAAAGAAGGTATTGTAATAGACACGCGTAATAATGGCGGCGGTCGTCTGCATGAGGATATTGAGATTCTATTCTCCGGTGAACATTATTTCACTCAGGTTATAAGAGGACGCGAGGTCTGTGATATGCCTTCACGCCGTTATAATCATCCTTCAATAATGATACAGGCAGAAGGCAACTACAGTAATGCACATGGCACGCCTTGGGTTTATAGCCATAAAAAGATTGGCAAGCTTGTCGGTGCTCCCGTACCCGGAACAATGAGCTCCGTAAACTGGGAAACCCTTCAGGACCGCAGTCTCGTCTTTGGCGTTCCGGTCATCGGCTATCAGCTTCCTGACGGTTCATACCTCGAGAACACACAGCTTGAACCAGACATCTACGTACTGAATCGCCCGGAGACTGTTGTCAAGGGTGTTGACTTACAACTCGAAGCTGCAGTGAAAGAACTCCTTAAAGAGATCGACGCAAAATAAACATTGATAATCCCCAAATCTATTGACCTATTTCGCTTTACACTATCAAGATAGATGAAGTGTATGACATATCCAAGTGTCTTGAGAGTTTTGTCTCTCGGACACTTGGATTTTTTTAAAGATTTTGTGCTGCGGAATTAAAGTATAAGAAACACGATATGCAGATAGGATTCGTAAACTTCAGCCAAGAAGAATTGGCAAGAAAGAATAAAGTACTGCAGATGGTCAGAGACCAAACAGCTATTGATGAACTTGGCTTGGGCAGAATACGTGATGCTTTTGCAAACTTGATGTTCCCCGGAATGTCCACCCTGCAACGACGTGCTAAATATTTTGCAGTGATGCCATCTCTCTTCTTTCAGGCAACAAAGAAAAACTACAATACTGTTCGCGATGTCAGAAGTCAAATTGTAAAGTGGGAAATCAGGCTTACCGACATGCTTGTGAAAGGAGCTGGTGACGACGAAGATAAGAAAATAGGCATCACAGGTCGCTCAATGTTAGAGACGGCAAAGAAAGACCCAAGTAAGTTCGTCAAGTATGACCCAGCATACATCTATATAAATGGGTTGAGGACATACGGCATGATTAAGGGAGATGTTGACATCTATCGTCTTATCTTTGAACGAAGTCGGCAATACTCCCAAATAAAGCCGAAGTATAAAGCATCGGAAGAGGGAGAGATAAGTGATTCAGAAGACTTCGATGGACTATCGCAGTTCTTCTCAGTGAGTGGAGAAGAGTACGATTTCGACAATGGCGATATTCTTCTATTGGAGCTAACGAAACGAGAGGCTGAATACATGAAGAATCATATTGTCAACTCTATGAAGAGTATGAACTCTATGTTAGCATATATCCTACGAAACAATGTTGATATAAATCCTGATTATAATGCTCTTGGTACTATCTGGAAAGACATGCCGGACAGTTTTGCTGATTTTATGAAACAATATAGTATGGGACAGCGTTTTTCTCATTTGGCTTATGTTGTTCAGTTACGCTTCAACTATATTATGGCTGTTTTCAATGAGCAACAAGATGAGGCAGACAAGCTGCAATGTGAGATAAACGAAATAATAGAACGATATCCAGATGACTTTACGCACCAAGCTATTGATGACATGTTATTCTTTATTCATGGCAGCGTAACAGAATCTACTGTAATCACTTTCTGTAAGAAAGCAATACGATTATTAGAAAAACAGTCATGGGACGAACTTGATAATCTTATCATTGCGAGAGAGAAGGCAGTTAAGCCAGGTAGAAACAAACTCAGGAATCCAAAGTATAAGGGTGAAGAAAGGAAGTGGCCATCAATGCTTTCGTTCAGATGGAATCAGATAGTTTATCAAGTAATAACAGAAATCAGGGAGGCAAAGTAAATGGCAAGGGAACTATTAAAGGACTTGATATACGGAGAACAGCTTGTATCTGACGGTTGTAAAGTAGATTTCGCTGTTGGATTGACGTATTCGCTCAATCTTGAAGCTATGCTGACCGTACCTTTAGCCTTTGGCGATTTGGGCGAACTGGACAGCAGCGTAAAGCAGAACCCCGCATTTCTATTGGAGGGAATACGCAGAAGCAGCGGCAAGATAGCCTTGTTCTGCAATAAGGGAGGAATACATGTTCCAAGTGAGACGAGAACCATTTATTCTCTGTTGGAGTCCAGCATTTTTGAAGTACAGAATGGCAATGACATATTCTCGAACTTCCATCCTAAGATATGGCTGGTAAAGGAAACGGACAATGAGGGAGAAGAATGGTTAAAGTTATCAGTCATGAGTAGAAATCTTGATTTCTCAACCTGTATCGATATATGCTGTTCTATCAGAGGGCGCATTGGTAAAAGTAAAAGCCTTAGAGGAACGGATAGACATAAACCATTAAAGGAAATGCTAATATGGTTAAGTGAATATGCGACAAAATCCAAAGCTGAAAAAGTATGCTGGTTGGCGGAACAACTCGACTATGTTGATTGTTTCAGATTAGATGCTCCCTTTCAAACTGAGGATACAGAATGTAATGAGGAAGAGGGATATGATTTCTTTCCATTGGTTTATGGCAAGGAGGAATTCTCTCCTTATGCAGAGTTTTTGCAGAAGCACATTCCTGGCAACAGAATCCTTGTCGTATCGCCATTTATTGATATTAAGACCTTATCGTGGCTGACATCGCGAAAGAAAGACTACAATTATGAGAGCAAGAACTCAATATTGATTACACGCAAGGAATATGTTACACAAGCCGTGTTTGACTTATTCGAACAGGTATGGGTACCAAATGATACAATGATTGATAACACAACAGCCAATGTGAACTTGCATGCAAAAATGTATCTAACGCAGCGGCTAACGGATGACGATCTTGGTTATACCCTATATCTGGGAAGTGCCAATGCTACGGTTAATGCGTTTAATAAGAATGTAGAGTTTCTGTTAAGACTGCATTATAAACGCACAACGAATGACAGAATTAAGGAACTATTAGAAGAGATAACAAGTGAACACCGATTTGTTGTGATGGATGCTCCCAATCCTGAAGCAAGCAATACTCGGTCGAGCAATGAAAAAGAATTGGCATTGAAGCGGGCGGTTGGCTGTTTGAGAAAAGCAGTGATTAAGCCAAGCATTAAGCAGGGTTTCTACGACATTGAGTTGTCGGTGAGAGGCAAATACGATAGTGATATTCAAATCACACCATTGCAATGTAAGGCGTTGTGGCAGCCTATAAGTAATAAAGTGGAATTCAAAGAACTATCTGCCCATCTTCTTTCTGAATTCTATATAATAAGGATTCCTAGTGAAGATAATGGTTTCATTGAATTAGTCGCAAAAATAAGAACCTCCGGAATGCCTGTAAACAGGGATGACGCTATTTACCAAAGCATCGTCACAAATAAGGATGAATTGCTAAACTATGTGGCATTTATGCTCAGTAACCGACCTTCAGAGTTTTTATTTGAACAGCATATGATAATGGGAAGGAACAAGTTTGCTAATGGTAATGTTGTGCAATCAGCGACAATGCCATTATCCCGAATCGGTCATTAGAGTCCTTGACTGATTTTGTTCGATTGTTGAGCA
>CAJPPF010000070.1 GCA_905372445.1 uncultured Prevotella sp.
GACCTCCAGGTTATGAGCCTGGCGAGCTACCAACTGCTCCACTCCGCGATGTTATACCAACTTTTCATTTGGGTTTCCCTTGAAAAGTGTGTGCAAAGGTACGACTTTTTTTTGAAACTACCAAATGTTTCCGTGTTTTTTATCTTTTATATGTCGTAAAGAACGTTTTTTGCGCATTATCCTTTGTTTTGTGTAATTTAATTATTACCTTTGCACAGAGTAAGAATATGTGCAATTTTACACAGGATAGTTTACATGTCAATATCTAAGACGAGGACAAGATTAGTGGATGTCGCCAGGATGCTCTTTGCAAAGAATGGCGTAGCTAATACCACAATGAATGACATAGCTGTTGCCTCAGGCAAGGGTCGTCGTACGCTTTACACCTATTTTAATAGTAAGGAAGAGATATTCTCTGCCGTTATTGAATCAGAACTGGAGCGTCTATCCGATAAACTTGATGAAGTTGCAGCACGAAATATCCGTCCTCAGGATAAAATTATTGAACTTATATATACCCACCTCTCCTTGATTCGTGAGACAGTGGTAAGAAATGGCAACCTCCGTGCAGAGTTTTTCCGTAATATCTGGCTCGTAGAGGGCGTTAGAAAGAAGTTCGATTCTGAGGAAATCTCTATCTTCCGCCGTGTATATGAAGAAGGTAATGAGAGTGGCGATTTCGATATTGACAACATAGAACTTGTTGCAGATATCACCCATTATTGCATTAAGGGACTTGAGGTTCCGTTTATCTATGGTCGGATTGCTCCGGGTTTGAGCGAAGAAGCCAGCAAACCTCTCGTTGCAAAGGTCGTATATGGTGCTCTGGGCAAGAACAAGCCTGTGTAGAAAGCAGCGAATGTAGATGAAAGAATAATTTTCAATTAAATAAATAATTAATCAACTAAAAAGAATTATGAGATTACTTACAGGTAAGACAGCGCTCGTCACGGGTGCTGCCCGCGGCATAGGCAAGGCGGTAGCAATGAAATTTGCCAGTGAGGGAGCAAACATTGCATTCACTGACCTCGTTCTCAATGATGATATGGCAGCAGGCCTTGAGGCCACTCGCAAGGAGATTGAAGCTCTCGGTGTCACTTGTCGTGCTTATGCAGGCAATGCGGCAGACTTTGCAGAGACGGAAACCGTGGTTAAGCAGATTCATGCAGATTTCGGAACAATTGATATACTTGTCAACAATGCTGGCATAACAAAAGACGGTCTTATGCTTCGTATGACAGAGGCACAGTGGGACGCTGTGCTCAATGTAAACCTCAAGAGTGCTTTCAATTTCATTCATGCCTGTGCTCCGATAATGCTCCGTCAGCGTAGTGGTTCTATCATTAACATGACAAGTGTTGTTGGTATTCACGGTAATGCAGGTCAGTGCAACTATTCTGCATCGAAGGCAGGTATGATAGGTCTTGCCAAGTCTATCGCTCAGGAACTCGGTACTAAGGGCGTACGTGCCAACTGTGTTGCTCCGGGCTTTATTGAAACCCCAATGACCGAGCAGCTTCCGGAAGAGATACGTAAGGAATGGATGACGAAGATTCCGCTTCGTCGTGGAGGTCAGACTGAGGACATTGCAAACGTCTGTCTGTTCCTCGCATCAGAATTGTCAAGCTATGTGACCGGTCAGGTCATTCAGGTTGACGGTGGCATGAACACATAATTTATATATAATACTTTTGCATTGAAAGTAATATACGAGGATAATCATATTATCATTGTCTCTAAAGAGAGTGGCGAAATCGTGCAGGGCGACAAGACCGGCGACGAACCATTGTCTGAGACAGTGAAGCAATACATTAAGGAGAAGTACCATAAACCCGGGGACGTGTTCCTCGGGGTGGTACACCGCCTTGACAGACCCGTCAGTGGTTTGGTTGTCTTCGCTCGTACTTCAAAGGCACTGTCGCGCATGAGCATGATGTTTCGTGATGGCGAGATACATAAAACCTATTGGGCTATTACCAGAAACTGCCCGCCAAAAGAAGAGGATACCATAACCACATGGCTTGTGCGTAATGAGAAGCAGAACAAAAGCTATTCCCATGCACACGAGGTTGCCGGCTCTAAGAAAGCGATACTGAAGTATAAGGTAATAGGCAAGACGGACAACTATAGCCTGCTTGAAGTTAATCTCCTGACAGGGCGCCACCATCAGATTCGCTGCCAGCTTGCATCAATCGATTGCCCTATCAGGGGCGACGTCAAGTACGGTGCGCGTCGAAGCAATCCTGATGGCAGCATTTCATTGCTGTCACGTCGCGTGCAGTTCGTACATCCTGTATCAAAGAAACCTATAGATATCGTAGTCCCGCTGCCAGATGATAAGCTGTGGCACGACATATCGGCAACAGTAAAATAAAACAGATAACACATACAGTGCTTATGAGAAAGGCCGTCAAGATAATCGGCATAATTGTTGCAGTTCCTGTCTTTCTTTTTTTTATTCTTGCGGCATTGTTTTATTTCCCTCCGTTTCAGAGCTGGGCAGTAAACCGTGTCACTTCTATAACTTCAGAAAAGACAGGAATGGAGATAACCGTAGAACGTGTCAATCTCTCCTTTCCGTTTGATTTGTCTGTTGACGGAATAAAAGTCCTGAAGCCAAATGATACTATACCTCAACAGAAAGACACCATTGCAGATATTAAGTGCACAATCGTCGATATTCAGTTGTTGCCCCTTTTTATGGCTCAAGTGGAGATCGATGAACTTGATATTCAGAATATAAAGTTCAACACATCCGACTTTATTCCCACAGCTCATGTCAAGGGCGCCGCAAAGCGGCTTAGTGTCAAGAGTCACGGCATCAACTTGAAAAAGGAAAACGTTGTGCTCGACAACGTTATGCTCGATGGTGCAGACATAAGTCTACGGCTTCTCGAGGCAGAGCAGGAAGACACTATAAAAAGCGAAAACAACTGGGCTATAGCTTTAAAGAGCCTCTCAATAAGCAATTCACGCATTCTGTTTAATACGATTGGTGACACAATAACAGTTGGTACAGACATAAAAAAAGTATCAGCAGATAACGGTCATTTCGATTTGGGTAATGGAGTTTATGAACTGTCGGCTGCCGATATGGTATTGTCGAAACTTACTTATGACAACAATCTCGAACCACATATCAAAGGATTAGACACTAACCATATCCGACTGTCTGATGTCGCTTTAGGTGTCGATTCGGTGCATTATGCCACTCCAGATCTTTTTGTCAAGGTGCGCAAGGTTAGTGCAAAGGAAGAAGTGGGTTTGGAATTACGTCAGGCAAATGGTATCGTGAAGATGGATTCTACTGCAATTCATCTACCATCGTTCCATATTGCTACACCTTATTCATACGTTCATTTAAATATGGACATGGACTTGAATGCCTTTGACGAACATTCGCCCGGACGGCTGTGGCTGAAAGCTAACGGACAGTTGGCAAAGAACGATATAATGTTCTTTGCCGAAGGACTTCCCCAAAAGATGAAAACATCATTGCCGCATTATCCGCTATCGTTTGAGTGTGATATTGAGGGAAACATGAGATTGCTTAGTGTAAATCGCATGTCGGCAGAGTTGCCTACTGCCTTTAAAGCAAGTGCGAAGGGACATGTGTCAAACGTGCTTAATACTGATAACCTGCTTGCTAATCTCAATCTTGATATTACTACATATAATGTGGCATTTGCCACCAATGCGTTTCTTGACCCGTCAGTAAGCAATACATTCCGTATACCCAATGGTACAAATGTAAAAGGTTTTGTGAATGCTAAAGGAAAGGCATATGATGCAGATGCTGTAATTGCTAATGGCAGGGGCTGGGCAAAGGTAAAGGGACATTTCAACTCTAATGTAATGAGCTATAATGCCGACATTGTTGCACGTTCATTCCCATTACATGGATTCCTTCCCGGCATGGAAGTGACACCTTTGTCAGGCAGGATAAATGTTGCTGGTAATGGCACTGATATCTTCTCACCAAAGATGCGCCTTGATTCATACGTTAAGATTGACCATTTCGCATATTCCGGATTCGATATATCCTCAACACGGGGCAATGTAAGGATTCGCGATGGACGTGTGCATGCAGATTTAAACTGCGACAACAAGATGCTGCGTGGCGACATTGCTGTCGACGCATTGATGAGCACAAAGAATGTACGTGCTACCTTAGGACTCTCGCTCGACAAGGCTGACTTGCAGGCAATGAAGTTTGTAGAATTTCCTCTTACTACGGAGATGTGTGCCCATGTTGATGTAGCGAGCGACGTCGGTGAATATTATAAGGTACAAGGCTTTGTCAGCGATGTGATGATTCAAGACAGTGCCAACACCTACCGACCGGCGAATATGAACCTTGATATAACTACCCGCAGTGACACCACATGGGCACTTATCAACAGTGGCGATCTTGATATTGACCTTTCCGCCAGTGGCAGTTATAAGCAACTGATGAAAGTTGCAGGTAATCTTAGTAAGGAACTGACCCGGCAGATTGACCGTAAATACATCTCTCAAGATTCATTGAAGCAGGTTTTACCTATTGGACATATAAAAATCCATTCAGGAAAGAATAATATACTGGCTCATTATGCAGGGCATCTGGATTATGCCTTTAAGTCGATGAACGCTGACATAAACGTATCGCCGGAGAAAGGAATAAACGGCTATGCCCAGATCGACTCCCTGTTTACTCATGGAATGCAGCTTGATAAAGTACGCCTTGACCTCGCTACTGACGAATCGGGCTTCAAATATAAGGGACAGATATATAACGACAAGAAGAATCCACAGTACAGCTTCAATGCCTTGTTCGACGGTAGTCTTTTCGAGACAGGCAGCGATGTGAGTCTGCGTCTATATGATGAAGCAGACAAACTTGCTCTCCGTATGGGTCTCCGTGGCATATTCGAAAGCAACGGCATACGTGTGAAACTGGCGGATATAAACCCCATCTTGGGCTATCGGAAGTTCACCGCCAATGATGATAACTACTTATTCCTTGCTGACGATAACCGCATGTCTGCAAATATGATACTGAAAGCCGATGATGGTACCGGTCTGCAAATCTATTCAAACGATGATCATAGTGGGGTATTGCAGGATGTAACTATTGGTATTAATCATCTCGACCTGGCATCAATCGTTTCCATTGTACCTTATATGCCTAAGATGGCGGGTGTGCTAAATGGTGACTTCCACGTCATACAGACAGAGAAGGAACTATCTGTTTCCAGTTCGCTTGCAGTCAATAGACTTGTCTATGAAGGCAATCGAATGGGCAACCTTTCGTCCGAGTTCGTTTATATGCCGCTTGATAATGGCAAGCACTATGTTGATGCCATATTCATGCACAACGGCAACGATGTTGGAACTATCAAAGGAACTTATAGCTCTGATGAAAAAGAAAGTGCATTGGATGCCAAACTTAATCTCGCAAGGTTGCCGTTAAGTCTTCTCAATGGTTTCTTCCCGGACCAGATTCTTGGTTTGAGAGGCTATGGCGATGGAGAGTTGGACATACACGGACCGCTGTCAAACTTGAGTGTTAACGGTGAGCTGCAACTCGATTCTGCTTTCCTTTTCAGTGTTCCTTATGGCGTTGAAATGAGTTTTGACGATCGTCCGGTTGAGATAAAGAACAGCAGGTTAGTGCTTGAGAACTTCAACATGTATGCAAACAATCGTAAGCCACTCGTACTTAATGGCTATGTGAACTTTGCTGACATAGATAAAATGAGTATGCACATGCGTATGAATGCCCGCAATTTCCTGCTTATCGATTCAAAGGAAAGTCGTCGTAGCGAGGCTTTTGGGCGTGCTTATGTCAATTTCAATGCGTTGGCATCAGGTCCACTCTCTGCCCTTAAGGTACGTGGTAAGCTCGATGTGCTTGGTTCCAGCGATATCACATATATCATGCGTGACACACCGCTGTCCACTGATAACCGTTTGGACGACCTTGTTAAGTTTACCGACTTTAATGACTCCAAAGAGGAAACCATTGTCCGCCCTACAATCGAAGGTCTGTACGTGGACCTTGGCATTGACATTGACCAGGGAGCGCGTGTATTCTGTGCTCTCAATGCCATAAAGTCAAATTATGTTGATATTACAGGAGGCGGTGAACTGCGTTTTGTAATGCGCGGCGATGAAATGCGCATGACAGGGCGCTATACAATAGCCGACGGTGAGATGAAATACTCCCTGCCTGTAATCCCACTGCAGACATTTACCATTGACCCGGGATCGTATGTTGAATTTTCCGGCGATGTGATGAATCCTAAGTTGAACATTACCGCCAATGAAACCATTCGTGCCAATGTCAACGAGGAAGGCAATAACAGGATAGTGCAATTCCGGACAGGTGTTGTGCTGACAAAGACACTCAACGACATGGGACTTGAGTTTATCATTGATGCACCGGAGGACATGGCCATTCATAGTAATCTTCAGACAATGTCAAAGGAGGAACGTGGCAAGATTGCCGTCACCATGCTTACTACAGGGATGTACTTCTCCAGTGGCAACACCTCTGCCATGTCTATGAACTCAGCTTTTAACTCATTCCTGCAGAGTGAGATAAATAGTATCACAGGCAATGCCCTCCGCACACTCGATCTGTCTATCGGACTTGACAACACCACTGACGAAGCAGGACAGTTGCATACCGACTATTCATTCAAATTCGCTAAGCGATTCTGGAACAATCGTGTCCGTCTTGTTGTTGGTGGCAAGGTGTCTTCCGGTACGTCGCAGACGCAGAGCCTGTTTGATAACCTCGCTCTTGAATATCGTCTGAGTCAGAGATCAAACACCAATCTTAAGCTGTTCTATGAGCGTCAGGTCTACGATTATCTTGAAGGCTATATCGGACAGTATGGCATTGGTATAGTGTGGAAGCGTAAGCTCGAGCGATTGAACGAACTCTTCGATATTTTCAGAAAGCGTAAGAAGGAGAACGGTGATGCTCATATTGACTCAACGACAGTAGAAAAGAAAGGAGATGAGGAGTTATGATTAATAAATTATCAATGTCAGTGATTAATTTCTTATCATGTAAATACCTAATGCGTAGTCTGGCTCTTCTTCTTTCCGTATTGCTTCTTTCCGATTGCTCATCAACAAGTTCGCTTGAGGAGGGCGAGCAGTTGTATGTAGGTATTAAGGATATAGAATACAAGAACTATGAGCGTAATGCACATTTCATAACAACCCGTGAGGAGATAGAAGCCGGACTGGCAGCAGCTCCTAACGGTTCGTTCATGGGAAGTTCCACAATCCGTCTGTTTCCTTGGCGGCTGTGGGTGTATAATGCCACAGCTAATAAGAACGGCACTCTGTCCCGCTGGCTTAACAACTCCTTTGGCGAGGCTCCGAAACTTATGTCTGATGTCAACGGAAAACTACGCTCATCTGTGGCAAAGTCAATGCTTCATTCTTATGGATATTTTCGTGGTAATGTCGACTATGAGGAAATAGTACAGAGCAATCCGAAGAAAGGAAAGATATCGTATATGGTCGATTGCGGTCCTCTTTTCCGTTATGACTCCATTGCTTATGTCAACTATCCTGAGGCTATGGACACCTTGATAAACAAGACACTTGACAAGTCTTTGATAAAGCGTGACGACGGTTTCAGTGTATCTAATCTCGATCAGGAGCGCCAACGTCTGTCGAAATTATTCCGCAATGCAGGTTTCTACTATTATGAGCCAGGATATTCATCATATCTTGCCGACACACTTGCTGTGCCTGAAAAGGTTCAGCTCCGCCTGCAGTTGGCTGACTCCTTAGACCGGAAAGTCTATAAACAATGGTATATTGGCAATACGGATATATATCTGCGAAAGTCGTATATGCATGAGCTGCCCGACAGTATAAAGCGTCGCACCCTGACGGTTCATTTTTCCGGCAAGAAGTCGCCCGTCCGTCCAGGTGCAATACTTGCGAATATGAAACTTCGTCCTCGTATGCCTTTCAGTCAGGATTTGTATAATGAGTCAATGACACGCCTCAGTGCTAATGACATTTTCTCTATGGTCGACATATCATTCACACCGCGTGACACGACAGAACAGTGTGATATTCTTGATATGAAGGTCGATATGATCTTCGACAAGCCATACAGCATCAGCCTTGAAGGTAATATCACTGGTAAGACATCAAGCCGTATAGGTCCGGGAGCAGAGTTTAAATTCACCAAAAAGAATGCCTTCCGTGGTGCCGAGAATCTATCGTTCAAACTCTATGGCTCTTTCGAATCACAGGTTGGTGGCAGCGGTTACAGCAATAATCTTGGGTTGAATTCATATGAGTATGGCGGCGATATCACGCTCGAGATTCCGCGTCTCCTTCTGCCGGCAAGAGTCCGTCGTCGTTGGGACTACCTTCCGTCTACGGTGCTGAAAGCATCCAATCAAGTTATCAGTCGCGGCTCTTACTTCAATCGCCATATCATGTCTGGCGAGTTGACTTATATGATAAAGCCGTCGGAAACGAGCAAGCATATCATTTCGCCGCTGATATTGGAATATGATTATATGAACTGGATGTCCGACGAGTTCCGGGCAATCCTTATAACCAATCCGTATCTGAAAGTGTCTATGCAGGACCAGTTCATTCCCAAATTACGTTATACATATACCTACACCTCGCCGGAACGTTTCCGTAATCCTATTATGTGGGAGAGCACGTTCTCTGAGTCGGCAAACCTTCTTTCCGTAGGCTATGCTGTTTTCGGACATGGCTGGAAGGAGCATAACAAGCCTCTCCTTAAGAATCCTTACGCCCAGTTTCTCAAGTTTGAGACCGACTTCACAAAAAAATGGAGGGTAGGAGATAAGACTGATCTCGTAGGTCATGTCAATGCCGGTGTTATCTGGGCATACGGCAACTCTACCGAGGCACCTTATTCAGAGCAGTTTTATGTCGGAGGCGCCAACAGCATCCGTGCCTTCACCATAAGGAGCATAGGTCCCGGACGTTATCATACCAACATTGCCGGAGCATCATATCTTGAGCAGACAGGTGACATTAAGTTCGTTGCCAACCTCGAGTATCGTCCTCATCTCTTCGGCAATCTATATGGAGCGCTGTTCATTGATGCCGGTAATGTATGGGCAATGAAGAACGACGGATTTCGTGGCGAGGCTTCAGTATTTAAGCCGACAAGTCTTATAAAGGATATGGCAATAGCCACAGGCTTAGGCTTTCGCTATGATCTCGACTTCTTTGTTATCCGTATTGACTGGGGCTTAGGTCTGCATATGCCATACAACACTGGCAAGTCGGGCTTCTTCAATATACGCCGATTCAAGGATGTTCAGAGTCTGCACCTTGCGGTGGGCTATCCGTTCTAAATAGCTGTTACACGTCAAAAAAATAACAACATACCGATACTTAGTCTTCAATCGCCTATCAGTATGTCGGCTGTGTCTGTGTAGATAAAATAAAATAATAATTTCCGATTCTCGGTTTTTATTCGTAACTTTGTAGTCATAATAATTTAAAATGAATATAAAATGAAAGCACTTGTATTTCCCGGTCAGGGTTCTCAGTTCGTAGGAATGGGTAAGGAACTCTACGATAACAACCCTCTGGCAAAGGAACTTTTTGATAAGGCTGACGATATTCTCGGCTTTAAGATTACTGATATAATGTTTGCAGGCACTGACGAAGATTTGAAGCAGACCAAGGTGACACAGCCTGCTGTGTTCCTCCATAGTGTCATTTCTGCCCTCTGCCTTGGCGAAGAGTGTAATCCTTCGATGGTGGCAGGTCACTCTCTTGGTGAGTTCTCTGCGCTTGTTGTGGCTGGCGCACTGAGCTTCGAAGATGGTCTGCGTCTTGTTTCTGCCCGTGCTCAGGCAATGCAGAAAGCCTGTGAGCTCACACCATCAACAATGGCAGCCATTATCGCACTCCCTGACGCTACTGTAGAGGATATATGTGCTGACGTATCAAAGGACGGCAACATCGTCGTTGCTGCCAACTACAACTGCCCCGGTCAGCTCGTGATATCAGGAAATATTGATGCTGTCAACGAAGCGTGTGAGCGTCTGAAGGCTGCCGGTGCTAAGCGTGCGCTCCCTCTGAAGGTTGGTGGAGCGTTCCACTCTCCATTGATGCAACCTGCGAAGGATGAGCTTCAGGCAGCCATAGAGGCAACGGAGTTCCATACTCCAAAGTGTCCTGTATATCAGAATGTCGACGCTCTGCCGCATACAGACCCTGCAGAGATAAAACTAAACCTCATAGCTCAGCTTACCGCTCCGGTGAAATGGACCTACGAGGTGCAGAAAATGATTGCCGACGGTGCCACCGACTTCACAGAGTGTGGACCGGGCAAGGCTCTTCAGGGCATGATTGCAAAGATTGCCACTGGCAACGATGCTGTCACAGTGGCTGGTATCTAACGATATAATATACATAAACTGCTGCGAACTACGCTCATTCATCGAACATTGACGTCGGATGAATGACGTAGTTCGCAGCTTTCTTTTTAGTCAATATCTATTACTATAACTGCTTATAATTATGGAAAAGATCATTATTTATCAGGTTTTCACGCGATTGTTTGGAAACAAGAATACGACATGTATGGAGAACGGCTCATTAGCAGAAAACGGGACTGGCAAGTTTTCCGATTTTGATGCTAAGGTCCTTAAGCGTATAAAAAGTCTCGGTGCTAATTATATATGGTACACGGGAGTGATACGTCATGCCACCTGCACCGACTATAGTGCCTATCACATTCCTCGCCAGCATCCGGCAGTGGTGAAAGGAAAGGCGGGCTCGCCTTATGCTATCTGCGATTATTATGATGTCGATCCTGACCTTGCCGACGATGTAGA
>CAJPPF010000071.1 GCA_905372445.1 uncultured Prevotella sp.
GCAATATATTGCACAAAAGATTAACATATTTTATTATTGTCCGGATAAAAAAATAGGTCAATATACTGCAGTGTGTTTATTATCAAAGAACAAGAGTTTTCCTACTGCTTTCGTCCGCTTGTGTAGCATTTTACCAGCCTTATTACCTCGCCATATCCCGTTACGCCCACTGCAACAAGATTGTCGTTCTGCTCCACAATCAGACGAAATCAGTTAGGACTCTATTGACCTATTTCCTCTATTAAGAGTATAGACCACCCTTTTTTATTCTACTGGTGTAAAAGGGGCTTTATATTTGTTTGGATTAAACCCCAGTTCGGAAGAGCGTCTGCTTTCAGGCAGTGGTCGGGTGGATGTCAGAAATCATTTCTTTTCGTAAGGAATGACTAATTTGAATCCACGGCCGCGCAATACAACGTCGCGTTCCCTGACTTCTTCTACCAAGAGTTTGTATTTACCTTCTTTCAGTCCGCTGTCGACAAACTCGTTGGGATAGGTCATGGTGAGTGTGATGTCAACATAGGTTCCAGCCACGGGATTGACAATTGCAGGCTTTATTTTCAATACTCTCCGTGCGGTGTAGGGGCGTGCACCGTTGCAAAGCCATACGCCTATGCCGGGTCGCCGCACTGCCATGATGGTGTTCATGTGCATGTAGAGACTGTGCGAAGTGGTGCTGTAGACGCCCACGCGGTCGGCTGTTCCTTCGCAACGCACTACGACTTTCAGGGTCTTCTCTTTCTTGTCCTGAGCGATGACGCGTATTGTCGCCTCTCCCTCGTAGCGTGCCTGTATCTCGAGAATACCGGTCTTAGCGTTCCATTTGGCATCCATGATATTCTCTGGGTCGTCTATTTGCAGGTCGACAAAGTCGCCGCCGCCGTTCAGACTGACAAACTTGCTCTCGTCGCGTGGGAAGAGACGTATCTCTGATTGGCTGATACTGAGCTCCGGCACGACGACGTTGATGTCGACACGTCGCTTGAAGTCGCCCGAGATGATGGTGGCAAAGGTGCGTCCCTCCAGTATTCCACTGATGCGCAGCGTGTCCTTGCTGATGGCTATGCCGGCAATTTTCGAGTCGGCTACGTTGGCGGTATATTTTCCTGTGCCTCCCCGCAGGATGATCGTGCGGGTGGAAAGTTTGTTCAGAGCCACTTCCTTCAAGTCGTCGGCACCCACTTGGATATCTTTGGCTTCGGAATTGTCGTCGCTACAGGCCACAAACGCGGTGCCGCAACAGAGCAGCAATAGGTAAAAAAGTATTCTTTTCATCGTTAGTCTACATTCAATTTATATTCTATCTCCCATTTACGGTCGGGCGTTTCCTCGATTTCTATTTGCAAAAAGTGCATTCCTTTGTCCGGGAAAACGATGTTGCCGTCGGTGGGTGTGACGGGCTTACCGTCTATCCGGTAAGTGATTTTGGCGTTGGGGTCGGCCAAGTCGTGATAATACAGGCGCAGCGTTCTTGGGCAAGTTCCAACCTCGCGGATGGTGTAGAGGTAGGGAATGCGCCCTTCTTCATTGACGCCCATGTTCATCCGTTGCGTCTGTTGGATAATCGGTTTGGAAGGTTTCGATGTGTCGGCACCCTTGACAGACTGCACGCTGAACGTGTAGGACGTGCCCGGCTGAAGATGTTCCGCAACGTATGAAGTCGCTTTTGTGACAGCCAGCTCTTTACCGTTCATAATGATTCGGTAGCCGGCATCTTTTTCGGTGATGGCATTCCACGATAATTCCATTTCGCGTTGCTGCGGTCTGACCACGACATTGGATGGCGCTTCGAGCGTTACCGTCGGTTTTCCCTCTTTGGTTTGTACGAACGAGATGTCGTCGATGAGGATGTAGCCGTCTGATTCCGCCGACTTGTAATCATATTCGAGGTAGAAACCAATGCCCGCTCTGTCAACTCCGGAAGGCGCTTTGAACGTGATGGTCTTCTGTTGCCATGTGTTGGAGAACCCCGAAGCCTTGTCGTTATCGCGTGTTTCTTTCCTTACCGTCTTGTAACCTTTATACCAGTCTACCGTTACAACGATGTTAGGGTTCTTGGCTTGCCCCTTATACCAATAGGTGAGCCGGTATTCTCCGTCCGCGTTGATCAGGATATGATTCGTGTTGAAGTCATTGTCGCGCGAATAGAATGAGCCGCCGTTGGGGTATAGCTTCAGGGCGAATACACCGCCGTGGGCATCTTTCACTCTCGAAAAGCCTAATGACGAGTTGATATACCAATAAAGCGGTTTCTGATAGGGGTCAAAGGCTTCGGGATTTTCTTCCTCCTCCTCCTCGCCCTCTTCTTCATCATCGTTCGATGGAGGAGTGGCGGGTTTGGCGTATTCCTCAAATCCACCGTTAGGCAACAGCTCTTGATTCAGTTGCGCTTTGCCCACGAAGGGAAGCAGCAACAATAATATCGTGAAATAGATTCTATGTGTCATACTGTGTGATGTTTATTGATTGGAACGTTTAATGTCGTCGAGCGTCAGCCCATAGCGTTTGCCGATGGCTGCCGCCACGTTTCTGAGAGAGCCTGTGACCGACTCCGGAGCGAGTAACCGTTGCTTATCCCAAAGTCCGTTGCCTGTGGTCAGCTGGTCGATGTACGACTTTACTTCGTCGTAGGACAGGTGTGGCTTGCCCGAAGCCTGCAAGGTGAATTGCAAACCATAGAGCGCGCCGCATCCTTGCGACAGAAACACCAGCGCGTTTTGTTGTTCTTCGTCGAGATTGCTCAACGTGATGTCGCTCACCAGCAGGTTCATGGCTCTTGCAGCCGCTACTTTCGACAGTTCGGCTCTGATCAGTTGCAGTTGTGTTACAACCTCTTCGTAACGAAACTCGGTAAGGGCCAGCCGTCCTCTTGCGAAAGCGTTGTAGATGTCGATACGACTTTTGCGCAAAACAGACAAGCCGCCGGTCTGAACGAACGGAAGCCAATACTGGTAATAGCCGTAAGCCAGATCCCAATGGTGCTCAAGTTCGGTGTAATTGCGACCGGGTAGCAGTGCGGTACGCTCGTGTTCGCGGCGCAATCGGCTGTCGTTGTAGAGGCTGTCGTTGAGGTGTACGTTGAGAATCTTGTCTAAATAGATACCTCCCCACACGATGCCGTTGAACAGTTCGGCCACCACCAGTCCTTTCTCATCGGCGAAGGCAATGTTGACATCACCGATATTCAGACCCACATAGCCGCCTTCTCCGGGCTTAGCCCTATGGTTGCGGTGGGTTCCGGGACTCGGTTTCGACAATCCACTCAACACGCCCGTCGTCGTGAAAATATCCTCTACATCCTTCAGAACGCGTGTCCTGTCGGTCTTGTGCAAGGATGAGGCGGCCAGTTCTTCCCGTGGTTTCAGACCGAACTCGCCGTTGTTGAAATAATCCTGCACCTTGGTCATGTTGGCCGGATACATGATCGAAGCGATTTTGAGATAGCTATTGTAGATATAGTCGAGCGGATCGCGCAGCAGACTGCATTCCAAATAGTCTACGCTGTTGCTGCCGTTGCGCTTGAACCGATAGCTGGGATCGGGAATCTGAGGCTCTATGTAGGCGGACTCCACGGTCTCTCCTTCCCACTGGCTGCATGAAGTGAGACCCGTGGGAAGCAAGATCAGTGCTATATAAATTAAATTTTTCGTTCTCATTTTATATTTGTTAAGGGAGAATAATATAAGCGCAGAAGGGTGCTTTGATCTTGTCAAGCCCTTCCTCGTTCTGAAATTCATTCGCGCTCAGGGGCTTCACGATGGTGAATCCGTCTTCGGAAACGGCCGAGATGGTGGCCTTTACTGACGAGTTCTGCGGTCCTACACCATTGACACAAAGGTACATGGGGTAGCCCGACTTGGCCGTTAAGGTGAGTGTATAATCCTTTGCGTTGTTGAGAAAGGCGTGAGCCGTTTCGTCGTTCTTGTTGCTGGTAATCGTGCGAAGCTGCTTTTCAGTGTCGATATAGCGGATGACGTAGCGCGACTCTATATCCTTTGCCGGCACGAGGCTGCCCTCGATGTTCACTTCCTTGAACGAACAGGTGAGCGTTACCTTATAAGTTCTCACGTTTTCGGTAATCTCTACGCCCGGATAAACATAGTCTGAAACGGGCGCGTCGGGGTCTCCCAGCTGCACGACTTGGTCTTCATACGAGATTTTCGGCTTCTCGATACCGGGAAACGGGAATAGTTTTTCGTAGTCTTCGTCGATATAGTCCTCGCTGCTGCGGGAGCAACCCACGGCCAGCAGGGCCACGAAGAGAACGGCATATTTACTTAGTTTCATATTCATTGTCTTTTACTTTCTTTATTCTAAACGGTTCGTTACGTCCTGTGTGGTGTTATTCCACGGGCGCGTCGTAAATCTCTGCCTTAAGTCCCGTGGGTTCACCTTCGGGATGCAGGTGTTTGCTGACGAGGCGGGTGTGGCGCAGCAGCGGGTCGTAGACCGACACCAGTTCGGCCACAAAGCGATTGCCTTCACGCTGGAAGTCGAAGAATATCATGTTGCTGTTGTAGCGCAGGCCGGCTCTGAAGGTGATTCCGTGTTCCGTTCCGCTGTAACCCGACCCCAAACCGGTCATTTCCTTCGCGGGGTAATCGGGTATAGGATTCTTTTTTTGCGTAAAAAGGAAAAGATAATATCGCTTCTCCTTGATTTCTTTTAGTAAGGCCTGATTGGTTTCCACATTGCGTTTGACGTAGATGTCGCTGCGGAAATAGGTGCGTCCTCCACGGTGAATGAGCAGTTGCGGATTGATCATCTGTTCAAAGAAATCCCGGTTTTCGTAGGCTTTCCGTACGGTAGCGGTAGTTTCTTCGGCACTTTTCAGTTTAGTGAACACGATGTATTCGCGGGCAGGTTGCAGATAGGCGGCGGTGCGAAACACCAGATCTCCGTCTTCATTTTTGCCCATATAGAGGAAGTCTGAAGCACCGGCAAAGCGGTCGTTTACGAGCCTGTGCAGATAATTATAGGTGATAAAACTTAACTGTGTGTAGCTGTTGCGGCTGACAAGGTACTCGCTTTTTTGTGCTTCCGTTGTTGTTTGGTCGGTAAAGTCAGCCCGCATCTCCACGGTATTGTCGGCATTGAACTTCATGGTGAAGCAGTCGCCGCCGTAGCCGTAGCGTCCTCTGAATCCGTTTTGGGATATGAGTTCCGACGGGTTGGAGAACAACAGTGAGTCGGTTTTGGGGAAATAGAGGACGCGCCAGCCGTGAGAAGCACTTACGAGTTCGTTTTTCAGGGCAGCAATGCTTTCGCTGCTGCGTTGCGAAGGAGACTTGTCGAACGCGTCGTCGTCGGACGAGCAGGCCGCCAGTAAGCAGATGGTCAGCACAAAGCCGTATCGGAATAGATTTCTATAGTTCATTTTCAATGCTGTTTTACGTAAGAGTAGATTCTGCGAACACTGACAACTTGCATCTGCTTTAGATTTATGTGCCAGTTTTTCTGTACATATTCGTCTACGAAAGTTTGCTTTTCCGTAAACTCCTTATAAGCTTGCTCCGCCTCCTTGGCATAGCGTTGCGCCACTTCTGGGTCGATGTCAGTGTCTGGTGTCTGTGCCGTGACTGATGCGTCATACAACTCTTTGGGCGTGGCAGTGAGCGTCGCGCTGATTATTTCGGCAAAGTCGTCTTCGGGCGAAAGGAACGAGAGCATCGTGAAGAAGCCTCGCTTGTTGGCGTAGTCGTCAAGTCCAAACTTCTGCTTTCCTGTATGGGCATAGCTCAGAGGGGGAGCTATCAACTCGGTGGAACCCGTATAGCGATGACCGCTGATGGTTAGAAACTTGTCACGATCATAGGGGATGAGTTGCATAAGACGTTTGGCAAGTTGATGATGCACGCTGCGCATGAGTACGAACATCTTGTCGGTATCGCCAGGGTTGAAGTCGTTCACATTATAAAGGCACATTTCCGCGGCTGTCAGTCTTGGATTGTATAGCCATTCAACACCATTTTCATCAGGGTTGCCTCCGCCATAGAGATAGAGCTTAATAGGTAAACGACCGAGTAGAAAGTCATTGCCTCCCACTTCTTTCTGCCGGTATGTCTCCAAGCCAAGTTCCTTGAAAGCTTCAAGTACGGCACGGACATTCTCTAATTTTGGAGGATAGATGAACGCACCTGTCGAACCGGCGTTCTTCTCCCATCGATAGATTACTTCAATGCCATATGGCTTTGTGATATTGTCGAGTATCCACTTGTCCAGTTGGGTCTCCTCTATCTGCCTTTTGCCGTCGTCGATCACGCTTCTGTCGCTCAACTTTTCGTCGCTGCATCCTATCAGTATGAGGATCGCAAAGAAAGCTAATAATATCTTTATTATTTTCATTTTGTTACTTCATTTTTTTCGGTTTGAGGATTTATGGGGCATTATCTGATCGGCTCGTTACGTTCCCTTGGGTTCGCAGCAAGACCTCTCTGTATGGCTTCTGCCGGAATCTGAAGTACCTTGCGTGGGTCTTCTTTCTCCAGCGGATAGTAGTAGGAGCTCTTCGAAGTACGCTTCACTGCCAAATGGAAACGACGTATGTCGAACCATCGAAGTCCTTCCTGGTAGAATTCTTTCCTACGGAAATCGAGAAAGAGCTTCACCATTGCCAGCTGTTTCAGCGTAAGCCCGTAGAAAGGTGTGTAGATATTGTAGTTCGAACTGTTGGTTGATGTATACACAGCTCTTTCCACCGACGGGAAGAAACCGAACTTTCCTTGCATGTATTGCAGGTAATCGTCAATGGCACGGTTGTAGTCTTTCAACATAGCATGGGCTTCCATGCGGTTCAAGAGCACTTCGTCTGCTGTGAAAAGCACATTGGTGACGTAGAGTCCACGAGGCTTTGAACCTGTACTTTCTACGTTGGACAGCTCATCAAACTTTGCCAGATAGCGACCGGAAGTGACCGGTGCGGCTGACGAAGTGAAGATATAGGTGCCGATGAAGTTCATTTTCTCATAGTCGCGACCACCCTCTATACCTGTTTGAGCAAATACTTTATCCACCGTCCCGAACGTAGAACCGTACTTCTCGATAGGTGTTGTGCGTGCCAAACGCGACTCCGTAGTTGTCATGAGCAGGTTGGCAGGCTCGTCCGTAGCGGCATATCGGCGGAAAAGACTCTTGTGATTAAACTCCAATTCGTTAGCATATTGCCTCCAAGGACGCAGTTGCTTTTTCGGGTCGCTGCCCAAAACGTAGTCCGCGTATGCCACAACAGCATTCCAATCGCCTTTCATCAGATAGAAGCGAGAGGCAAAAGCGTATGCTGCTTTCTTGTTGAAATGGAACTTGGGCTGTTTGTAATACGTGTCAGAAACTAAGGAAATACCCAGTTTCAAGTCCTTTTCTATCTTGTCGTAAACCTCATTTACCGTACCTCGTTGATAATCGACCAGGGCATGTTTCTCTGGTTTTGTGATGTAAGGAATGCCGGGATCGGTTGCTTTTCCGCCGTAAGGTTCAGACCAAATATTGACCAACATGAAATGCAGATAAGCTCTAAGCAGAAACGCCTCGCCGTACAATGCTTTCACGCGTTCGTTTTTTGGATAGCGGCTCAGTAGCTCCAACGCCTTGTTGGCCTGCGCGATGCCCTTATAGCAGGCATTCCAATAATTCAGGGGCGTGTCGAGATCTTCCTGATCGTAGTCTTCCCAGAAGTACATGGCTTCATTCAGTCGCGAGTGTACGCCGTTGGCACGTTCGTCAACATTGTCGGTTCGTGGCTCCAGAAATGGGATATAGCTTGCTTCGGGATAAGCTCCCGTAAGCAGTTCGGCTATTTTTTCCTCGGTGTCTATATCAACATCCAGCTCCGAATCGGGACTTTTGTCAAGGTAATCGTTGCAGCCGACGAAGAGCAAAGCAGCGACTGCAAAGAGAAATAGTGATTTATTTATTTTCATATTTATGCTTGTTAGAAACCTATGTTCAACGTTACGGTATACTGTTTAGGCGTGGGCAGCGATACACCTCCCGACTTATAGTACTCCGGGTCTTGTCCTTTGAGCTTCTTGTCTGCGTAGATCAGGAAAGGATTGGTGACATTCAGGCGCAGGTTCATGGAGCGCAGGCGCACTTTCTTAAGGAAGTTCTCGGGTATGTCATAGGCTAATGAGATGTTTTTCATGCGTACAAAACTTCCGTCCGCCACCATCTGTTGCGAGTAGTTGTAGGTGTTGTAGGCACGTTCTATGTTCTCTTTGCCGACCTTCGCGATGAGTTCTTGAGACGGGAGTACCGGAACATTAGTCTTGAACTCGTCGCCGGGATTGAGCCAGCGGTTGTAATAAGATTTTGAGAAGACGTTCAGGTCGCCGAATTCGGGGTCAAACGTGGGGTTCAGGCGTATCTTGTTGCCCGCCTGCATGGTCAGGAAGAACGACAGTTCCCAACCCTTGTATTTCAGTGTGTTGGAAAGACCGCCGATGACGCGTGGCTCTATAGGACCGTGATACAGCAGATATGATTTGGCATATTGTGCGTCGAGGAAGTCGGCGCCGGCAATGTTCGTCAGCTCTCCCTGGCTGGCAGGATAGCGTCCGAAGTTGAAAGTGGGCAGACCATTGTTGTTCAATCCTTGGAAATTGAATGAGAAGAGTGAGCCTCGCGGATAGCCCACGATGTTGCCGCGCCCTCTTCCCGCCACCATATCGAAGGCATTGGGTGCGTTAAGCAGGCGCGTAATCTCTTGGTCCATCGCACTAAGCGTAAGGCTCGTACTCCAACTGAAGCTGTCAGTTACGATATTTTTGGTGTGTACGCCAAGCTCCATGCCTCGTGTACGCATATCTCCGAAGTTGGCGTATTTATAGTATTGCCCTCCTACACCCGAGGTGCGTACAAGGTCTATCAGGTCGAACGTATTACGCTGGTACACGTCGAGTGTCGTGCTAATGCGGTTGTTGAACAGTCCAAGTTCCAGCCCGATGTTCAACTCGTACATCTTTTCCCATGTCAAATCTCTGTTTTCCAAGTGCAGAATGTCGAGTTTATTCTCCCTGTCGTTGAAATAATGCCTATTGACGATGCCGCTTTTGTAAATTGCATTGGCATTGATGGCTTCTTCGTTCATCTTTGCAGTGAGACCGTAGCTGGCGCGTAATGCCAACCGTGATATCGTCCGATACTCTTTCATGAAAGCTTCCTGATCGATATTCCACTTCGCTCCCACGTTCCAGGTAGGCAGCCACAAGGCACGTGCTCCTTTGCCCGAGGTGTTGGAACCCTCACAGTTGAACACCGCGTTGAAGACATATTTGCCTGCATAGCCGTAGGTGCCGTTCACAGAGAAGGTGACGCCACGGTCGTTGCGCTTATGGTAATTGAAGTAATTAGTGCCCTCGTTCGCGAGTTTTTCAAATATCAATGGGTTGGTATACACCTGGTTTCCTCGGTCATATTGAATGCCGTAACCTTGGAAAGGATTGACTGTGCGCTCGGCAGAACGTACTTCCGTGAAAGCAAAAGCTTTTAAGTCGTGTTGTCCTATACGCTTGTCGAAGTCGAAGGCTATGCGTGCCAGAAGGCTTTTCAGCGAAGCCTCGGTCTTGTTCAGCAGACCACCATGGGTCAGTCCCACCTTGGGTTGCAGCAGCGGATTGTCTTTATCGTGCACCAAGTAGATATTCTGTTGGGCAACAAACGGATTTTCATTGGCACGGAAAGCCTTCACCACATTGGAGCCTTCGTGTATCTCGTGGGTCGTACTCGTGTATGCTTGTCGTGTCGACAGCAAGGCTTTGAGCGCGATGTCGTCGTTCAGTCTGTACGTCGCCTCACCCTGTATCTTGAAATCGAGCACGTCGATGTTCATCTTGTTATTGGCATATTCGTTGAAGATATTGAACGGTGCCCAGTTGTTGCGGTAGTATTCAAGACTTCCGTCTTCGTTGTAAGGACGTAAGGTACGGCTTGTGCCGAGCGCGTAGGAAAACGGATTGATGTCGAAGTCACGCTCGAATACGCCCAAGGTGTTGTTTTTACGCTGCGGCAATGTGCCAGGTGCTTTCTGTGAACGGATGTTTCCTTGTGCAGAAAGCGTAGCGGTGAACTTGTCATTTATATAAAAGGTGTTCTTCACGTTGGCGGTGAGCCGGCTTACCTTGTCGGCAACGGTCCATCCTCCGTCGTGATAAAAGCCGATCGAGGCATAGGTGGCAGTATTCTTGCCGCCGCCCGAAAGCGTTATCATATGATTGGTGATGGGCTTCATCGTAAAGAGAAGATCGAACCAATTCGTATTGGCATACTCACGTTTGCGCAGGAAGTCGGCTCTCGCCTCGGGCGTATTGGGCAGATAATAGGTACCTGTTGCGGGGTTGATCGTGCTTATACCTTTATATAATTGATAGTAAATTCCGCTGCGTCTTCCATACAATGAGTTGCTGATACCAAAGTAACCTTTATCGTACATCTCCTGATATATCGACATGGTTTCCTGCGAATTGAGCAGGTCGAAGTCGCCGTAGCGTGGTTTCAGGCGCACGGTGTTCTCCGTGGAGTAGCTCACCCGCAGGGGAGACTCTCTTCTTCCCGACTTCGTGGTGATAACGATGACACCGTTCAGGGCTCGCGCGCCGTATACCGACGTAGCTGAAGCGTCTTTCAATACCTGTATGTCTTGGATATCGGAGGGATTAAGTCCCGACACTGCCGAACTGATGAGTGTCACCGCATCGCCCGATGCCAGCTGATCGAGACTTAGGTGTACGAGGTCTTCATACAC
>CAJPPF010000072.1 GCA_905372445.1 uncultured Prevotella sp.
ACATCTGCTCAACAATCGAACAAAATCAGGCAAGGACTCTAATGACCGATTCGGGCTAAAAGATATGATAAGAAAACTGTTTATCCCAAATCTGATATTTTGGCTCAGTAGAAGAAAGATAAATATTCTTTCTTGTTTCAGGAGATTGCCGTCAGGTATCGACAAGCGTGTTTCAGAAGAATAGAAAAATTGCGTAAATAAGATTGGGAGGTTATATGAAAAAGGGGTTGCCCGATGATGTGATGAAAACTCCTTTAGTGGAAGTTTGGAGATTACTAATACCTTTGTAATCCGCCGGTGGAGAAATCTCGACTTAGGTCATAAAGACTTTATACGGCCCGCCATCAGTAATAGGTAGGGTCTCCGATTCAATCATAATTTTTGATGAGTATCCCGATCTAATCGAACAACCCCCAATTTTCATTATTCTATTGCAAAGATAGTGTTTCTTTTTTAAACTGCAAAATCTTAATTAAAGAAATTCCAACTTATTCCAAATCTTAACACTTTACCATTGGTTGGATAGTGTGGAGTGAGGAAATAGTTTTTGTTGCCCGAGCCGGCGTTTGCATGCGAATACATCACGAAGAAGCGTGTTCCCTTGAGATTGAAATTCGCGTATGCAGACAGTATCGGGTAGTTGCCGATTTTAGTCTTTTCTGCATTCTCCTGCACTGCGAACTGTCCTATGCCGGGCACATAGTCAGGTGCCTCGTACTCGGTGAAATATCTCATGTCGCCACCTAATTCCGTATATAGAACGCGTGCGATGCGGAACTTGATATATACGGTCGTGTATAGGTTCAGCGCCGGCACAGGCAGGATGTTCTGCTTTGTGGACTTCTGATATGTGGCAACTGTTTCCCAGTTTACAATGCCGAAACGCAGTCGCTGGTCGAGCGATGCCGTGATCACGGTAATAGGGTCGTCGCTCTGTAGCACGAATACCTTATTATTTATAGGCAACAGGTTTGCGTCGCGGTCGAAAGTATTAGCAAAATAAGTGTATTTCGTCAGTTCATCAACGCCGAAACGCAATGTGGTGCGTGTCTTCTGATAAGATAAAACACCCTCAAGGTGAGTATGAGTCTGCTTGCTCAAGTCGTTGTCCCACCAGAAATGTCGTGCGTGGAAATGACGCATGTAGTAGTTGGGAGTAGCGTTATGGAAGAATCCTTTCGCCACGAGAGTCACCGTGTCTTTAAAGAGTGGGAAGTTGAGATCTATCTTTCCGTCTATCTTTATCTGTCCCTGCTCGTCGCCCAGAAGCCATGTCTCTCCCGTCACATTATAGTGTAACGTCTTTCCTTGAGTACGCACGAGTTGTCCTCCGACGCTGAAGTTATGAGTGTTATCGCTCTTGAGATTGCGTGTTTCGTCGGGCAGCAAATAATGACGCAGGTCGCTTGCTGCGAAGAGTTTTATTCCGGCAAGAGCCCATTTGTTGAATCCCTCGAGCATTGAGAATGCCAGAGTGTTGCGCAGACGGAAATTCTTTGTCTGGTCGAAAATAGAATCTTTCAGTTCTGTGTGCTGGCTGTAGAAATCGTCGGCATAGTAATTTGCGGGCGATTTGTATGCCTGATAGATGCGGTCATGTTTATCTAACTGAACTGTATGTATGAAACTCGTCACCGGGACATACTCCGACTTCATCCAAGTGGTGTCTGCCTGCTCTTTCTTCTGTGCTTTATGTAGGCTGTCGGCTGTCGCCATGTCAAGCGTCAAGCCCTCTTGTACTTGAATAGAATCGTTTCTCTTCGTGTAGTTTCCTGCTATCTTGGCGTCGTCAGGACGACCGGCAAATGATGTTTCGTTTTTCTTTCTTGTGTTTTCTTGATAGTCGTCCTCATCGCCGGTATTACCCTTGCGTCGACGGTTGGCGTCGTTGTTCTGATTGTCTTTCTTTGACTCCATCGCAAATTTACGTGCCGCAATCTCCTCGTCAGTCATTTTCACTTGGCGGTGGAAACCTATATTGTAGCGATGAGTAAAGAACACGTGTTGGTGCTTGTTGCGGTTCCAGTTGCGTTCAAGCACTGTCGGTATCTCGTTTGAAGAGTAGTTGTCGTCGAAACTTTCGGGATGGGTTATAAACATATCGTTGGTTATACCACCGTTTTCAGTAATCTTCTGATTGTTCGTGCCAATTAACAGATGAGCTTGATACTGGTCGCCGATGTAGGAACCATAGAGATTGAGGTTGAACAGAGATGTAGGTTGTTCGCTGTAATAGCCACGTCCGTAGAGATAGTTCAACTTGAATCCGAAGCCGAATTGTTTGTTTACATTGACAGCAAACTTCGCCTCGAAATGATCCTCGCCGTTGGTTCTGTTTCCGCAGTTGTTGTAGCTGAGATTTGCATATGGCGAGTAGGTGTTGGTGAATAGGAAATCTTCTGGCTGAACGGTGAAGTAACTATATGGTCGAGTGAACAGGAAATCTCCGTCTTCAGTCTTTCTGTTTATGAATATACGGTTTATGCGTGGTGCTCCGAGGTTGCCCGTGGTGTTGTACTCGCCGTAGATGCCGGAAGTGAATACGGAGTTGGGATATAGATGTGTGATAGTGTCAAGCTGTTGTCTGGTGATGTCGCCAAAACGCTTGTCTACGCTCCACACTCTCACGCCCTTTGGAATCTGTTTGTTATGATGTGCCAGCGAATCGCTCTGAGCACCCATACGCACACCATTGCCCTTCTGGTTTCCACGCCCGAAAGAGCCTTGTCCGCGTTGGTTGTCGGTCAGAAAACGATTTTGTCCACTCGCTGAAGTGACCATAAAAAGCATGAAGGAAAGTAACAGGCAGATTTTTCTCATATCAATGAAGTATACGGAGCACACTTTCTGCCATCTTTATGAATACTGCTATAATGAGCACTATTCCACCAATCTCTCGACTTGTATAGAAAAACAGAGCCATGCCGACGATGGCAAGAATAATGAATATTATGTTGAGAATGTTTCTTATAGCAAAGAAACGTCCCTTTTCAGCATAGCTCATCTTCTCCATTGAGCGGTGCTTTGGCTGTTCCTGTATGTTATTATCGTTGTCTGTCATCATATCACATTTTGATTTGTTCTATCCTTACGGATTAATGAATCGTGTCCTGAAAATATTGCATTATTTCTTTTACACGGTCGATGGTCTTCTTGCGAAACTTGCTGTTTGTCTTCTTCAGTTTCGTTCCGTTGTTGGCAAGGGTTTTCCTGTCAGTGATTAGGTCTTCTGCCGTCATAAATTCTACGTTGCGCTGATTGGCATATTCGTAGGTAAGGCGCTGGATTGTCATGCTTACCTTACCTGCTTCACAGTCTGCAATAATGACATAATTAAACTTTGTCCTGTCAAGAAGTAATAACTTATCGGTGAAAACGAGCCATTCCTTACATGTGGCGATGATGCTTTTCTCCTCTTTGTTCACTATTGCGACATGGCTTGCCTCGGTATGCTTGTCGGTGTTGGTGAACTTTTCCAGCCTGTCGTAGACAATATCGTAAACCTCAGCGGCTGTTTTTCCGGGCACATCTATTGTGAACGTATATGTCACTTTGCCGTCAATCTCCGGCACAGCACCTTTAAGATAAGGACGGTCTTCCTCTTTTATTGTGTATATCTTGTCGTTTATGTCATTCTGAGCCTTTACCTTCTTTCTGATCTTTTGTGTGTCAGATTTAGACTCAGCCACCTCAACCTGCTTCTTTTGCGGTAGTTCCCAATTGCTCTGTGCCATTGCAACTATCGGGAGAAACATTATTGCCATTAAAACATTTTTTTTCATTGTCAAATAGGAAATCATATTTTTATTCGCCAACAAAATTACAAAAAAAGTCTCTGCCTGCCGTCATAAAAAGCATTCTTTAACGTTTGCTTATGATGAAACCGTTTCTAAAAGTTCCTGCAGGCGAGCTATCTCGTCACGATATTGTGCCGCTTGCAGGAAGTCGAGGTTCTTTGCCGCATCCTTCATCAGTGATGTATTGTAATCAATAGCCTTTTCTATCTGCGGTCTGGTCATGCGTGCAATGATCGGATCGGCAGCGAATGTAGCTTCCTCGTGCTGTGGAATGTAGGCTATAGGTGCAGTCTTGGATTGTATGTCAGGCACATTTGCCGACAGAATGCCCTTGATATCCTTCTTTATCTGGGTCGGGGTGATTCCATGTTCGGTATTGTACTTCATTTGAATAGCGCGGCGGCGGTAGGTCTCGTCGATGGTCTTCTGCATGCTTTTCGTTATTCTGTCGGCATACATGATAACTTTTCCGTTCACGTTTCGTGCGGCACGTCCTACGGTCTGTGTCATGCTTGTCTCGCTACGAAGGAAGCCTTCCTTGTCGGCATCGATGATGGCTACGAGCGATACCTCAGGGAGGTCGAGACCCTCGCGAAGGAGATTGACACCGACAAGGACATCGAACTCGCCTGAACGCAGACCGTTCATGATTTTAACTCGGTCGAGTGTTGCCACATCGCTGTGTATATAGTTGGTCTTGATGTCGTGATTCAGCAGATATGTGGTCAGCTCCTCGGCGGTGCGTTTGGTGAGCGTTGTTATCAATACACGTTCATTCCTCTCTGTGCGTTGCAGGATTTCCTCCATCAGGTCGTCAACCTGATTCTCTGAAGGACGGACATCTATCTCAGGATCCAACAGACCTGTAGGACGGATTACTTGCTCTACAATGACACCTTCCGCTTCTTCCAACTCGAAGTGTGCCGGCGTGGCAGAGACATATATGACCTGATTAATCATTTCGAAGAACTCATCAAATTTCAAGGGACGGTTGTCGAATGCTGCAGGAAGACGGAAACCGTATTCCACGAGATTCTGTTTTCTTGCGCGGTCACCACCGTACATAGCGTTTATCTGCGGCACACTGACATGACTCTCGTCGATAACCATAAGGAAATCCTTAGGAAAGAAATCAAGCAGGCAGTAAGGTTTTTCGCCAGCCTCGCGACCATCGAAATAGCGTGAGTAGTTTTCAATGCCCGAACAGCTACCTAATTCCTTTATCATATCAATGTCGTATTCCACGCGTTCCTTTATGCGTTGGGCTTTTATCTCATCTCCTATCTCTTCGAAAAAGTTTACTTGTTTGACAAGATCGTCCTGTATAGCCCTGATAGCATGTAACTGCTGTTCCTTGGTCGTTACAAACAGGTTGGCAGGATACAACTGATATGTTTCGTATTTCTCTATCCGGTGGAAGGAAACGGGGTCGACTTCTTCGATAGAATCAATCTCGTCGTCCCACCATGTGACGCGGATAACATTCTCGTTGTAGGCGGGAAAAATGTCAACCGTTTCACCTTTTACTCTGAAGTTTCCTCTCTCAAGTATGATGTCGTTGCGTATATATAGTGCCTCGACGAGCTGGCGCAGGAACACGTTGCGGTCGATTTTCTGCCCTATGCTCATGGAAACGACGTTGCTCTGCAATGATGTCGGACCTCCCATTCCATAGATGCACGACACGGAAGAAACGACAATGACGTCTTTCCTGCCTGAAAGCAGAGAACTGACGGCTTTGAGTCGAAGGCGATCTATCTCGTCGTTTATCGCCAAGTCTTTTTCTATATAGGTATCGCTCGACGGCAGATATGCCTCCGGTTGATAGTAGTCGTAATATGATACGTAGTACTCTACGGCATTCTCTGGGAAAAAAGTTTTCATTTCCTCGTACAATTGAGCCGCCAGAGTCTTGTTATGGCTGAGAATAAGAGTAGGACGGTTGACCTGCTGAATAACGTTTGCCACGGTGAAAGTCTTGCCCGAACCCGTTACTCCAAGGAGGACCTGGGCGCGGTCGCCGCGATTTAATCCGTCGGTCAACTGGCGTATTGCCTCTGGCTGATCACCTGTAGGCTTGAATTTTGATGTTAGCTTGAAGTCCATTCTGCAAAGTTAATCAAAATAATCAATATCTATTACTGTAACATTGTAATTCTTTGGTAATTCTATGAAAAAGCGTTATATTCGTTGGCTTATATGATAAAATAAGTTTAAAAGGTTTTGCTATTTGGCGAAAAAGGTGTAATTTTGCAATTCAAAACCAATATAAGGAATGAATAAAGCAATTTTATCAATAATATCAATAGCGTTGTTGTTCGCAAGTTGTGCTCAGGAGTTCAATCAAGTGTATAAATCTACCAACTCTAATTATAGATATGAATACGCTAAGGAGTGCTTCGCAAAAGGTCAGTATACTCGTGCTTCAACGCTTCTTGAAGAACTTGTAACTTATCAGAAAGGTACGGATAACGCTCAGGAATGTCTCTATATGCTTGCGATGGCACAGTATAACAACAAGGACTATGAGAGTTCGGCTATGACATTCCGTAAATACTTTACTTCTTATCCAAGGGGTAAGTATGCAGAGATGGCGAGTTATTATATCGGGCAGAGTCTCTACATGAATACACCAGAGCCTCGTCTCGACCAGACCGACACTTATTCTGCGATCACATCGTTCCAGAATTATCTTGATACATATCCTGATGCTATACATAAAGATGTGGCGCAGAGCCGGCTTGTTGCCTTGCAGGACAAACTTGTACGTAAGGAACTGCATTCAGCACAGCTCTATTATGATCTCGGTACTTACTTCGGTAACTGCACCAGCGGTGGCAATAATTATCAGGCTTGTATTATTACAGCACAGAATGCACTGAAAGATTATCCTTACACACCACTTAGAGAGAATTTCTCTGTTCTTGTAATGAAAGGTAAATATGAACTGGCTACAATGAGTGTCGAGTCGAAACGGCTTGAACGCTACCAAGATGCAGAAGATGAATGCTACGGTTTTATTAACGAGTATCCTGATTCAAAATACGTGGCTGATGCAGAGAAGTTCATTGCGAAGTGTAAAGCAGTCACCAAGAATATGCCGGAGCAGTAAGAGGGAAATCATTTGGAATATAGAATAATATAAATATATGGATTACAAGAAATCAAAAGCACCAACAAACACAGTCACTCGTAACATTATGGATCTCACAGATGAGACGGGTAATATCTACGAGAGTGTTTCAATCATCGCTAAACGCGCTAATCAGATCGGAGCAGAGATAAAGCAGGATCTGAGCAAAAAGCTTTCGGAGTTTGCTTCATACAATGACTCCCTTGAGGAGGTTTTTGAGAATCGTGAGCAGATAGAGATTTCACGTTATTATGAAAAACTGCCAAAGCCAACACTGCTTGCTACAGAGGAGTTCGTTGAGGGGCATGTCTACTATCGCGATCCTACAAAGGAGCAGGAGGAATTCTAATGATTCAACGTATTCAGACTGTCTACTTAGCACTGGCAATAATATTGCTGGTGCTTTGCTGTTGTATGCCTTTAGCACATTTCGAACCTGTCGGTATGGGATTGCCGGCTACAATGTACAGCATAGTGTATCTTAGTGCTGACGGTGGGATACAAAGCTATCTTCCTTCAGTACTCTTTGCTATAGTGGTAATAACAGAACTTGTATTGCTTTTTGCTCTTATGGGATACAAGGACCGACGTCGCCAGATGACGTATTGTTCTTTTGGTATTATCCTTAACCTTGTATGGGGCGTTGGCTTTGTTGCAATCAGCTATTCTCTTAAAGGCGATACAACAATCCATCCAACCTTCACGGTTTGCTTGCCTGTATGCGCGATGATTCTTACATGGCTTGCACGTAGAGCTATCAGAAAAGACGAAGCACTTGTACGCGCTGCAGACCGCATACGCTAATCAGCATTTACACCTTAATTATATATATAAAGCAGATTGCCTCCTTATGTTGGCAATCTGTTTTATTGTTTTTATATAAACCTCCTTCTTATTGAGGATTACATATACACGCCTTAAGTTAATTGCTTATATTTAAGCAAATAACAATTATATCGTTAACACAACTGAATTTAACTGAAATAATTAACTAAACAATAGTAACATATAGTAAAAGATATTATCTTTGTTGACATGAAGAAGAAAATGATTTGGACAATTGCGGTAATAATGGGCATTTCCTTCTTGGCTTTGCTCTACCTGCAGCTTATGTATATGCGTTCAATGGCTCAAATGAAGCGCGAGCAATTTGATGAGTCTGTGAATCGTGCATTGTACAGTACTGCCCGTAACTTGGAACTCAATGAGACCCTTCGCTATCTTGAGAAGGATGTAAATGAGACAGAGCGTAAGGCATTTCGCAAGGATTCTGTTGGCACACTCTCTGGTTCACCCGACGGGTCTTTACAGAAGTCACATCAGTTTTCTGTAGTAGGCAACGACGGCACAATATACTCTTCATTTGAATTGAAGACCATTACGACCAAGCCGGCAACAATGCCAAAGGGTATAATCCTTAATACTGACAAGAACGCCATTAACGAAGCAACCCGTTCGATGCAAGAGATACTGCATAACAGATATGTGTATCAAAAAGCACTTCTTGATGAGGTAGTATATAGTATTCTGCTCACATCGTCAGACAAACCTCTAAAGGAACGCATCAATTTCAAACTACTGGATCAGGATCTTAAGGCAGAGTTAATGAACAATGGTATCAACATTCCTTATCATTTCGTTGTGCAGACACATGATGGAAGAGAGGTGTATCGTTGCCCTGACTATGAAGAAACCGGTAACTACATCATATACAACCGTACATTGTTCCACAATGATCCCCCTTCGAAGATGGGTGTGATGAAGGTACATTTCCCTGATGTCAACCGTTATATATACAGTAGCGTGCGATTTATGATACCTTCGTTGATATTCACTCTTGTATTGCTCATCACATTTGTATTCACACTATATGTGGTATTCAGACAGAAGAAACTTTCAGAGATAAAGAATGACTTTATCAACAATATGACCCATGAGTTGAAAACACCAATAAGCAGTATTTCGCTGGCAGCGCAGATGCTCAACGACTCTTCTGTCGCGAAGAACGAGAAGATGATGACTCATCTGGGAGGGATAATCGGTTCGGAGTCAAAACGACTACGCTTCCTCGTTGACAAGGTTCTGCAGATGTCGATGTTCGACAAACAGAAGGTTATATACAAGAAGAAAGAACTGGATGTAAACGAGATGGTTGAACAGGTTCTCAAGACGTTTCAACTTCGTGTGAGTAACACCGGAGGCAACATAGATCTTGATGTTGAGGCTGTCGACTCTTTGGTATTTGTAGATGAGATGCATTTCCAGAATGCAATATCAAATCTCTTTGACAATGCAGTTAAGTACGGAAAGCCTGACAAACCACTGAACCTATTTGTAAAGACATGGAACTCGGATGATGAACATATAGCGATACTTATTCAGGATAATGGACTTGGTATAAAAAAAGAAAATATCAGGAAGGTGTTCGAGAAGTTCTATCGTGTTCACACAGGCAATGTGCATAATGTCAAGGGCTTCGGATTAGGTCTGGCTTATGTAAAGCAGATTGTCGACATACACGGTGGTACCATACGTTGCGACAGTGAGTATGGTAAAGGCACGACATTCATCATAAAGTTACCGATAATAAAAGACAATTAATTAATAAGAAACATTTATTAATCCACTAAAAGAATATTATTATGGAAGAAACATTGAAAATCCTTCTCTGCGAAGACGACGAGAATCTCGGTATGCTACTACGTGAGTATCTTCAGGCTAAAGGTTTCGAAGCAATACTCTGCCCTGATGGCGAGGTTGGTTTCAGAGAGTTCATGAAGGCAAAGTTCGATATCTGTGTTCTTGATGTAATGATGCCTAAAAAGGACGGCTTTACTCTGGCTCAGGAGATTCGTCAGGCTAATGCCGATGTACCTATTATCTTCCTTACAGCTAAGACACTAAAGGAGGATATCATCGAAGGATTCAAGATCGGTGCAGACGATTATATAACAAAGCCATTCTCTATGGAAGAGCTTGTTGTACGTATTGAAGCAATTCTACGCCGTGTGAATGGCAAGAAGTCAAAGGAAAGCACTCTCTACAATATTGGTAGATTCGTTTTCGATACACAGAAGCAGTTGCTAACAATCGATGAAAAGCAGACAAAGTTGACAACAAAAGAGAACGAACTCCTTGCACTACTCTGTGCTCATTCAAACGAAATACTCCAGCGTGAGTTTGCATTGAAGACAATCTGGATTGATGACAACTACTTCAACGCACGTTCTATGGATGTTTACATAACCAAGCTGCGTAAGCACCTTAAGGATGATCCTCAGATTGAGATCATTAACATCCACGGTAAGGGATATAAGCTCATTACTCCAGAGGGCAAGTAAAAGTCAACTGCGGTGTAATCTTGACGACATAATGCTTTTGCAATTCTCAAGTATAAATCTCATAACCAGACAGGCGTATCCACCTTGTTGACTCTTCAATTATTAGTGTCCGGTAAAGATACCTCTTCTATTTGAACTTGCTAAACATAAGCAAATCCAAACAAGCGCTATATTTCCAAGTCCTCCATTTCAAGATTATTCTTGATTTGGGGGACTTTCCATTAGTTCTTCCAACAGTCTTTCCCCGTCCTTTTTCTGGTGGTGTAACAATCCCAAATTAGCCAATAGAGCACAATGCTTTTTATTATCAAAAAACAATAGGCGTAATGGACATTTGGTAGGCTGAAAACCTCACGGGGTTTAGTAA
>CAJPPF010000073.1 GCA_905372445.1 uncultured Prevotella sp.
TTGCAGTAATGCTCGGACTTGTATTCATGAACACAAGTTGTGGAGCACAGTGTGGTAATAAACAATCCGAAGTAAAGGAACAGAAAGAGGCAAGCGAAAAGAAGTTCGTTAAGGAGCTGAGCCTCGAGGGATTCAAGAAGAACATCATGGATTACGAGGCAAATCCTAAGTCATGGAATTTCAAAGGCGAGCGCCCTGCCGTTATAGACTTCTATGCTGTATGGTGTGGACCATGCAAGGTCACTGCACCGATATTCGAATCGTTGGCAGGAGAATACGACGGTAAGATTGATTTCTATAAGGTTGATGTCGACAAGCAGCAGGAACTTGCGGCAATGTTCGGCATTCGTTCGATCCCGTCGCTTCTTTTCATTCCGAAAAAGGGTGATCCAGACATGAAGGTAGGAGCAATGAACCGCGCTGACCTTGAGAGCGCCATTAAGAGCGTACTGTTGAAATGACAAGAGAATGTATATGTGAAATAAGAAGCATCTATCGAAAGATAGGTGCTTTTGAACAAACACTGCATAATGAGTTTGGTCTCAATATTAATGAGGCTATGCTCCTTTGTGTTGTAGCTGACAAAAAAAACATAACATCAGGCGAGATAGCAGAGGAGATGAGCATGACGAACTCTAACACCTCGAAGGTTATCTCTACGCTTGAGAAAAAGAGACTGATATGCCGACATGCCTGTAAGGAAGACCTTCGTTGCATGAGATTCAGCATAACCCAAAAAGGCGAGGAGATGTTGGCTGAAATGAATTGCAGTGATATTGAGTTGCCTGATATATTTAAAGCGCCGTAAACAATAAACCTAAATTGGTCAATAGAGTGCAGTGCGTTGTTATTATAAAAGAAGAAAAGTTTGTTTACTGCTTTCGCCTGCTTGTGTGACATCTTACCAGCCTTGTTCTCTCTTGCCGTAGCCCGTTACGCCCACGGTAATAAGGTTGTCTGATATGCTTCACAATCAAACGAAATCACTTAGAAATCTATTGACCGTTTTGGGTTAAACTTCTATTGCCAACTTCTCCCGTCATTTCAGTTGCTTACCGTCGGCGAAAGCATTGCCTACACGATTACCCAACCGGATATATCCCAAATGGATAGGGTCGAACGTGATGAGTTGCATTTTTTCAACATCGGGCTTACCGTCTTTTGCAAGGTATGTCTCGTCGCAAAGGATGTTTACTATCTCTGCTATGATATAGCAGCCCGAGTCTGACTCGTTCATCTTTTCCTTTATGCGACATTCTAATGTCATAGGAAAATCGATGAATACCGGTGCATCTACATTTTCTGACTTTCTTGCCGTCCATCCTGTATTCGACATCTTCTCCGGGACATTCTTCTGGCTAACAATACCCACATAGTCGGCAGCCACCATAGTATCAGCGGTGGCAAATGCCAACGTGAACTCACCTTTGAGATTAAGATTGTCGGTGGTCTGATGACGTCCCATTGAAATCATAACCTCATGGTTGTCCCATTGACCAGCCCATGCTGCATTCATTGCATTAGGCTTACCCTCATTGTCGTATGTGCCTATGATCAACACAGGTTGTGGAAGCATCCACGCTTTTTTACCAAAACTTTTCATTCTCTTTACTCTGTTTCGTTTAATATGTTACAAATACTGTCCTCTCTGATAATCTTTGGCTTAGCCTTGCCTGCCAGCACTAATACCTTCTTGCCGTTGCGGTATATGTGTAGTTGGCGTGAGCGGACAACGGCAGTAAATTCTTGGTCGTTCTGTATACTTACCCAAACATTGTGGTATATGCCCTCCTCATCGAAAAGTTTTTTCTGCAGGTGAGAGCACATATTGGTAGTATCAATGGTCATGAGCATCCTTTCTGACTGCTATCATCCAATCTTTTTTAATCGAAAAGTTTCTTCCATACCCACAGGAAACTCATTGCGCCAGCAACGCAGAATACGAAGTTAGTGAGATAGCCCTTGCCAAAGAGTTCGATATTAAGAACATGGCTGATGAACGTACCTACATAACTGCCGACTATGCCCACAATGAGATTCATGCAGCAACCCTTGCCCTCGCCGCTCATTATACGGTTGGCGATATATCCTATCAATATGCCTGTCAGGATAGGCCATGTTGTGAAATCGACTATATGTTCCAACATATCTATATCCTTAGGCTAACATCCCTTACCGTCTATACTGCATGCGGTGCCATCGGTGGTTTCCTCAAAGGCTATGCCGTCTATAGAGAACGTCACTGTGCCGTCTTCAAGCAGGAAACATGGTATGCCGATGTAGCCATGTGCCTTTGCATCGTCGAAAGCACTGTTATTGTCGCGCAGTAGCATAAACTGTTTCATATTACTCACATGCTCACCGATGTCAATCAGTTCGTATGCAGGGTTGTCAGCCAATTGGGCTTTAACCTGCAGGCAGTCTGGACAGGTGTTCATCACAAAGACCTTTGTCACGGTTGTAGGCTGTGCCGTTGTACTTTCAGCTAAAATGTCTTCATACTGAGGATAACGCTTGTACCATGCTTCGGCGTAAGAGCATAGGGGACGTATCTTCAACTTATGTTCCACCGCATAGTCAGTGGCTGCCATCACTAATGCGCTGGCAACACCTTTTCCTTTGTATCCTTCGAAAGTGCAGGTGTGCAGAATAGACATTGTGTCGTGCAGGAAAACAAATTCAAGTTGCCCAACCTGTACCTTTTGCTCTGTGGCTATCACGGTGCCTTTCTCATTATCAACTTTTACTGTTATTTCCATATCAATTTATTTATCTCTTCTTATTATATTAATTCTACTTGTTTTATAAATGTAGCTTCCTTATATTCTGATTCCATGTGTAGAGGTTCACTTTATTTGTCATTTACTGGCAGTACAGTTATCAATGCCCTGTTGTCAGTATGCGGAAAGTAGTGCGCATAAATGCAAGTCTGCCCTGCAGGTTTCTAAAGAAGATGCTCTGAAATCGTCGTTACAGTCATACTTTATTTTCACATAATCATTATAGACTGCTATTGATATTTTTATTACTGTCCAAAGAAAGTCATATACTCACTCTCGAAGTTTGGTGTGAATACACCTTTGCCCATGTTGTCGCTGATTTCCTTGCGTGACCAGAAGCGCCCGCCGTTGAGTTCTTCATCGCTCGGATGCACCGGACCGTCGTATGTTGCAGTGTTCACATACACCAGTTCACGTTCAGTCTGACTGTCATATACATACATGCCCAGACGATGAGGCGTGTAAGTATCAGCCGCCATGCCCAATTCTTCGTACACTTCTCTACCCAATGCCTCCTCGGGAGTTTCGCCAAAATCAACATGTCCTCCACAGGCTGTGTCCCATTTTCCAGGCTGAATATCCTTCCAATCTGGACGTCGTTGCAGATAGATGTCGCCATTGCTGTTAAACAGATGCAGGTGAACAACGGGGTGCAACACCTTTCGTCCGTCGTGAGCATCGCCTCGCGATATAGAACCGACGACAGTGCCTTCAGCGTCGACGATAGGAAATAGTTCTTGTTTGTTGTCCATGTTCGATTAATCAAGGTCCAACAGCACTGTATAGCATTCAGGAAATATTCTCCGTAGTTGACGGCTGGTCAGTCGGATGTCTTTGAAGAATCCGTATATTGCGCTTCCTGATCCGCTCATCGACGCATATTTTGCTCCCATACGATAGAGTGTGCGTTTTATCTCTGCCAGTGCCGGATGACTAAGAAAGACTGACGGCTCGAAATCGTTTTCGAGTAATCCGTTCCACGTGTCCATTGGTTGCATGACTATCTCTACACAGTTTTTTATAGGAGAATGGGGCTGTATGTTTGAGAATGCCTCCTTTGTTGATATGGAAATGTCAGGTTTTACTATTGCCAGCTTCATTCCGCGTAGCTGATAGGAAATACCGGGTATTGCATATAACTTTTCGCCTATACCCTCAGCATAGGCGGGCAATACCTTTATGAAGAAAGCACAGTCGGCACCAAGCCTGACGGCATAACGCTCCAGCTCATCCTGTCGTAAGCCTAACGCAAATTTCTCGTTGAGTAGGCGAAGCATGTATGCAGCATTGCTACTTCCACCTCCAAGTCCTGCCTGTGACGGAATGTTCTTTTCGAGAAAGGCATGAACGCGAGGCAAGTGAAAGTCTTCCGACAGAATCTTGTATGCTTTAACAACAAGATTCTTCTGTTCCTCGCATTCGATATTGTCGCCGGTAACAGTCAGTTGGCAGTCGTATGGATATGAGTTATCCGTCTGTTCCTTGACAGTAAGGCTGTCGAACAGTGGGATTGGCATGAATACCGTTTCAAGATCATGATATCCGTCAGGTCGACGGTTAACGATGTTAAGTCCTAAATTTATTTTTGCACACGGGTTTACTTGCATGTGATTCGTACTTTTTTGTGGGCTTATTGTTGAAAATACATCTTCTTTGCTACAAAATTAATAAAAAAATATCGAACGGAGTGCTTGTTTCGAGTTTTTTTATTTAACTTTGTAGTGTATAAAATTACATGGCTATGCAAAAAGGAAGTATACACAGTGAATATCGACGTGAATTGAAAAAGAGGATTTTAGATTGCGCTGTTGATAAATTCTTCACGTTAGGTATTCGTGCTGTAAAAATGGATGATATAGCGAAGGCTTTGGGAATATCTAAGCGAACGCTATACGAGATTTATAGCGATAAGGAGCAGTTGCTTGTTGATGGTTTCAAATATCAGTTTGAGATTAGCGAGGGTCGTTTGGTTGAAGCGCAGAAGAATAGCAATAACGTTATTGAGCTTCTCGTGGCATTCTATAATATACACATGGTTGAAATGTCGAAATTCAATCCAGTTGTGTATATGGACGTCGAGAAATACCCAAAGGCAAAGGACTTTTTGGAGAAGCATGCAAGGACGCGTGACGGCGTGGCTTTGGAGTTCTTCCAATGTGGTATAAGTGAAGGATATTTTCGCGATGACATAGACTACAGGATAATGCTGGATATATTAAGTCTGTCAACAAGGGCAATATTGACGGAGCAACTGTTTAACAAATATCCTTTGCAGCATTTGTTCCATAACATAATGATCATTTACCTACGCGGACTATGCACGCTGAAAGGTGTCACTCTACTCGATGAACTAATGCATAACAAGTGGATTACGTCTAATTAAAGACGTATCACTTGTTTGATGCCTTTGACCGAGCGCAACTTCTTCATCAGTGCCTCCATGCGGGACGTATCTTCAACCATCACCTCTATATTTCCAGAGAATAGTCCGTCGTGTGAATCAATGTTTATAGAGCGGATGATTATTTTCTCTTCTTTGGAAATGATTGATGTAATGTTGTTGACTATGCCCAGGTCGTCGTTGCCTATGACTCGCAGGGTTATGGAGTATTGTGATTGCCCTTTACCACTCCAGCGCGCTTTAACTATCCTATAGCCGAAGCGCTTTCTAAGCTCAGAAGCATTAGGACAGTCATTTCTGTGAATCTTAATACCGCCTGATACGGTGACGAATCCGAAGACCTTGTCGCCATAAATAGGGTTACAGCATTTTGCTAAAGAATAATCTACGTCCTTTAAGTTCTGGTCAATGACGAGTATATCATTTGCAGTATTCTTCAGATCTATAGGATTCTCAAATACAAACTCCTCTGCAGAACGGGTGGCGGCAGGAGCATTGAGTTTCATGTCGTAGTCGCGCACCTCTATATATTTCTCAATGACCTCATTGACATCGAGCTTTTCGTCTGCTACGTTCATATAGAAGTCACTTACTATCTTGTAGCCTAACTTCTTGATAACGTGCGACATAACGCTCTCGTCGAAATCTATTTTACGGTTCTTCAACCGACGAGCGAGTAGTTCCTTTGCAAAGATGCCTTCCTTTGCTTGGGTCTCTTTCAGAGCCAAACGTATTTTAGACTTGGCACGTGAAGTACCGACATAGTTGAGCCATTCCTTCTTAGGGGTCTGGTTGCTCTGGGTCAGAATCTCAACCTGATCGCCTGAATGCAGTATCTCACGCATTGATACGTTTTTGTTGTTGATGCGTGCACCGACGCAATGGCTGCCCACTGCAGAATGGATGTGGTATGCAAAATCAAGCACTGTGGCTCCCTTTGCCAACTTATACAGGTCGCCCTTCGGTGTAAACACATACACTTCGTCTGCGTTTAATTCCCTCTTGAAATGATCCATAGCCTGTAGATTGTCGCCGGCTTCAAGAGCCTGGCGTATGTCTGCAAGCCATGAGTCGAGGTTGTTATTGCTTGATTTCACTCCCTTGTACCGCCAGTGAGCAGCAAGACCGTGCTCTGCAATTTCATCCATACGCTCAGTACGAATCTGTACCTCTACCCATTTGTTCTGCGGACCGAGTACAGTGATATGCAGCGACTCATAGCCATTTGACTTTGGTACTGAAAGCCAGTCGCGGAGTCGTTTAGGATTAGGCTGGTACATATCAGTTATGAGAGAATAAACTTGCCAGCATTGCATCTTCTCCTGTTCTAAGGGAGCATCTATTATTATACGTATGGCAAATAGATCATATATACCATTGAAACCACAACGTTGTTTCTTCATTTTCTGCCAGATAGAATGAATGCTCTTTGTCCTGCCTTTGATATGAAACTTCAAGCCTATGTTCTCAAGCTTTGCCTTTATCGGACTTATAAAAGATTCGATATATTCGTCGCGCGAACGCTTCGTAGCATTAAGGTTGTCTTTAATCATATAGTATGCATCGTGCTCAAGATATTTTAAAGACAAGTCTTCAAGTTCACTCTTAAGCAGATACAGACCTAACTTATGTGCAAGTGGAGCGTATAGATAGCTGGCTTCCTCTGCGACCTTGCGTTGTGCTTCAAGATTCTGTGTGTCACGGATTTGTCGCATCACGTTCACGCGGTCGGCAATCATTATAAGGATTACACGCATGTCGTCGGCAAAACTAAGCAGTAGATTCCTGAAGTTCTCACTTTCAACCGTAGGTGTTTTCTTATATAGATCACGCACCTTGTGCAGACCTTGAATGATCTGTACAACTTGCTGTCCAAAGTCGCTTTCTATCGCGTTCAGGTCAATATCCTTATCAACGGAACAAGTGTCGATGATGATAGCAATTACAGCTTCGCGTCGTAGACCGATCTCCTCGACTGCCAATAAGGATGTCTGAAGGGCATGCAATAATGGATTGAAACCAAAAACATTGCGTTTGATATTATCAGAGTAGATCGCATTATGAATGAGATTACGTATTTTCTGCTCGTCATCATTATGCAATGAATCTTCAATTTCTGTGCATAGAGTATTATATAGCCTTGTGATTTCAGAAAGTTCTGATCCTGAACAATTCACTTTTTCTTCCATAGCAATATCTTTTATGGTTGTTTTATCCAATGGCAAAATTACAAAAAAAAATGGAAACCAGTTTGATATTCGGAAAAATGTGAGTAATTTTGTAGGTATTAATAAAAGACGAAATATAATTATGTTTTCACCACAAGATTTGGAACAATTAGCCCAACGTGGCATTTCTGTAGATGAAGTAGAAAACCAATTAAAGAAGATTGCAGAAGGATTTCCTTTTCTTCGCCTTAAGGCTGCTGCGTCAGTAGGAACGGGCATTCTCGCACCATCGAAGGATGAAACAGATGCCTACATTAATAAATGGCATGAGTATAAGGCAGAGGGACATACCATAGTGAAGTTTGTCCCTGCCTCGGGAGCTGCCAGCCGTATGTTCAAGAATCTGTTTGAATTTCTTGATGCACCATATAACGAGCCTACCACTGACTTTGAGAAGACCTTCTTTGCAGAGCGTAAGAAGTTTGCTTTCCGTAAAATACTATGTGCAACGTGTAAGGAGAATAGTGGAGGTCGTAGCGTATGCGGTTTAATAGGCGACGGTGATTACAAGGCTGTCGTTTCTAATCTGTTGTTGAAAGAAGGTCTTAATTACGGTCAGATGCCAAAAGGTCTGCTTCTGTTCCACAACTATGAAGACGGTCCGCGTACTCCAATGGAAGAACATCTCGTTGAGGCTGCCCTCTATGCAAGTTCAAACGGTGAGGCAAATGTGCATTTTACAGTGTCTCATGAGCATAAGGAACTGTTTAAGGCTCGTGTTGCAGAGACTGAACAAAAGTATGCCGAGCGTTTCGGTATTAAGTTCAATATTTCATTCTCAGAGCAGAAACCTTCAACTGATACCATAGCTGCAAACCTTGACAATACGCCATTCAGAAATGAGAATGGCTCTTTGCTGTTCCGCCCTGGGGGACATGGCGCACTGATAGAAAACCTGTCGGAAATTGATGCTGACGTTGTTTTTATTAAGAATATCGATAATGTTGTTCCTGATAGATTGAAGGACGACACGGTGAGATATAAGCAGCTGCTTGCAGGAATCCTCATTCAGATGCAGGAGAAGGCTTTCGAATATCTGCATATTCTCGACTCTGGTGTTTACAACCATGATACAGTTGAGGAGATTATTAGTTTCGTACAACGTGATCTCTGCTGCCGTCGTGATGACATCAAGAATCTGGAAGATGCTGAACTCGTGATATATTTGAAGAAAAAACTGAACCGTCCTATGCGTGTCTGCGGTGTTGTACGTAATGTCGGCGAGCCTGGTGGTGGTCCGTTCATTGTGTATAATCAGGATGGTACAACGAGCCTGCAGATTCTTGAGTCAAGCCAGATTGACAAAATGAATGAAGAGAATATGCGTATGTTTGCCGAGGCTACACACTTTAATCCGGTAGATATTGCATGTGCGTTGAAGAATTATAAAGGTGAGAGATTCCAGCTTCAGGAATTCGTTGACCCAACGACAGGTTTTATTAGCAGTAAGAGTAGTGGAGGCATAGAGCTAAAAGCATTTGAGCTACCTGGACTATGGAATGGTGCTATGAGCGATTGGAATACTATATTTGTGGAAGTTCCACTGTCTACTTTCAATCCTGTTAAGACTGTAAACGATCTTCTCCGTGACGAGCATCAGTAATAAATATCGTTAGTATGACAAGAGAAGAACGTTATAATACGATGCTCAGTTATTTTCGCCAGCTCCAGCCTGTTGTTACAACCGAGTTGGAGTTTGGCAGTGCTTTTCAACTTCTTGTTGCAACGCTGCTAAGCGCGCAATGTACTGACAAGCGCATTAATCAGGTCACGCCGGAATTATTCAGACATTTTCCTGATGCTCATACCATGTCTATGGCAAGTGAAGATGACATATTCGAGCTTATACGCAGCGTTAGTTACCCTAATGCTAAGGCTCATCATCTAAAGCAGATGTCAGAGCAATTAGTCCGCGATTTCAATGGAGAAATACCATCAGAACGCAAAGACTTGGAGTCGCTTGCTGGGGTGGGGCGTAAGACTGCCAATGTCGTTATGTCTGTCTGGTTTGGCAAACCGACCTTGGCTGTAGATACCCATGTCTATCGTGTCAGTCATCGGCTTGGGCTTGTGCCGAAAACTGCTGACACACCATTGAAGGTAGAGCTTTACCTGATGAAGTACATCCCGAAGGAAGAAGTGTCACTTGCACACCATTGGATATTGCTCCACGGTCGCTACATCTGTCAGAGCCGTAGTCCGAAATGCAATGAATGTCAGTTTGCTACATTCTGTCCGAGTGCGGAGAATAAGCCTAAGCATGGAAATAGTAACAATTAATTAATGTACATTTAATGAATACCAAACTCATATTAGCTTTTCTTCGCGACGTTGCTGCAAATAACAACCGCGAATGGTTTCATGCTCACAAAGAACAATATGATGCTGCCAAGTCGGAGTTTGACCGAGGAGTGGAAGAACTCATTACCGCTCTATCACGCTTTGACACAGAGATAAGTCATCTCAAGGTTAAGGATTGCACATACCGTTTCTATCGCGATACACGCTTCTCACAGGATAAATCACCTTACAAACGTCATTTCGGTGCTTATATATGTGCTAAGGGAAGGAAGTCGCTTCGTGGAGGCTATTATCTCCACATCCAGCCCGGAAACTGTTTTCTTGCTACAGGCTCTTATTGGTTGCCGACGAACATTCTGACTTCGTGTCGTAATGAGATAATGGCGAATATTGACCAGTGGCGCGAAGCAGTGGAGAATGGCAAGTTTATTAAATACTTCGGTTATCCCAATGCTGCTGACATGGGTGACTATACCGATGATGAACAGATGCCACCAAAAGGTTTCGGCATCAGTCATCTTAAGAAGGCGCCTAAGGATTTCCCTAAAGATTACGAGTTCATCGATTATCTTCGCATGAAGGACTACTGTTGTTGGCACAGTGTAGATGAAGCTTTCTTTGCTTCTGCTCGCTGGGCAAGTGATGCGACAAAGATCTTTGAGATTGCCAAGCCAATGATGGACTTAATTAATTCTGTTATCGACGACTACGAATAATCCGCACGTTGTCACTTGCTGTTCAAATGCAGGTGACAACGTTTTTCTTTTGTCTGCATCATTAGTTAAAAGAACGGGTCTTTGAATTATGATATTTCATAACATGAACAGAGATGAGAAAGCTGACAATAAGAGATAGAATAAGGTTAATGCCCATTGTGCC
>CAJPPF010000074.1 GCA_905372445.1 uncultured Prevotella sp.
CCACTACGCCTGAGGCGGAACGTGATAAATCACGCCCCTACGCTGTCTCGACAAACGTAGAGAGGCTTGCGCCGCGGAAAATATCGCCACGGAAAATGACAGGATAAAACTTTTCTTTTTGATATAACAGTAATCGTCGTTTAGTATAACTGCAGAACTACTGCAGGAAAGTGGCAAAAGACACACAAGGCGAACTATTTAATCCAAATCTGATGAATTCAAGCATTTTGTTTGCTATTCATGCAGTATTTCCGTAATTTTGCATTGAAGCAAATACCACAGTAATGATATGAAATATTTAATTGTAAGCGATATTCACGGCAGTGCCCCTCGTATGGAGCAGGTGATTGCCTTCTTCGAGAAAGAGAAAATAGACATGCTTCTCATTTTAGGTGACATTCTAAACTACGGTCCACGTAATGGTGTTCCCGAGGGACTTGATGCTCCGCGCATCGTAGAGCTACTCAATAAAAACAGTGACAAGATTATAGCAGTGCGTGGAAACTGCGACTCGGAAGTGGACCAGATGCTGCTCGACTTTCCAATCATGAGCGACTATGCCATGATTGTCGACAACGGCGTGCGTCTATTCCTCACTCACGGGCATATTATCAACGAGAATAACATGCCATCCGTTGCGTGCGACATATTCCTTTACGGCCATACACACATTCAGAAGTTAGAGCGTAAGGGCAACATCATAGTGTGCAACACCGGTAGCATAACATTCCCTAAAGGTGGAAATGAACCTACATTTGCCACATACGAAGCAGGATTACTACGCATTCATCATCTCGACGGAAGCGTGATGAAGCAAATAGATGTCAGGTAATGAGATTCTGGTTTAACTGCCACAGAGACGTAACGGCTGACATGTTGTCATAAACCCAAAAACGGTCAATAGACCGCGGTGTCGTTTTATTATCAAAGAACAAGAGCTTTCCTACTGCTTTCGCCCGCTTGTGTGGCATCTTGCTAGCCGTATTACCTCGACGTAGCCCGCTACGCCTTCGATGAAACGTCTGCACATCTGATCAACAATCTAACAAAATCAGGCAAGGAGTCTAATGACCGATTCGGATTCAATAGCATAGAAAAAATAAGCACATAATAAAGTTCTGACAAATTATTTTGCTGTTTGGCATATTAATTGTACCTTTGCAAGCAACTAATTAAAAAGAAAAGTTATGGAAGTAAAGATTACAAGTGATAATTTTGAGAGTTATAAGAATGGCGAATTACCATTCGTAGTTGACCTATGGGCAACATGGTGCGGTCCATGCCGTATGCTTGGTCCGATCGTCAGCGAGTTGGCAAACGATTATGATGGCAAGATCGTCGTTGGCAAGTGCGATATTGAAGAGAACGAAAGCATACCAATGGAGTATGGCGTTCGTAATATCCCTACACTGCTTTTCTTCAAAGGCGGTGAACTTGTTGACAAGTTTGTAGGTGCTGCAAATAAGGCGACACTGAAAGAAAGATTCGACAAGCTGCTCGGCTAAGGCTTTAAAAACAAAATCATATAAGTAAAAGGGGATGTGTCTGCATTGACACATCCCCCTTTTTTTTCGCAAAGCCCACCGACAAGGATCTTACGTGTAAGCAGCGCCGGTGTCTCCTCGTAAAAGCCTCCGGCGTTTGTCGGGACGCCGTAGGGGCGTGATTTATCACGTTACGCTTCCTGCGTCAGCCGTTTACGTCAACCGTTTGCGTTATTGTCCGTTTCCATGGGAATGCGGAACGTGAGAAATCACGCCCATACGCCTGACGGAATGTGATAAGCGACGGATGATGTTTATTACTCAAGACAGTATCAGTTGAGAGTGATAACCTGTCCTTCACCTCGATACAGCTTAACAGGACCGTCAAGCAGTACGGCAATGACGGTTACATTCTCATCCTGCACCTCTTCCGGCACGTCAATATATACTATACCCGGCAGAGAACTCCAGTAAGGCTTGTCATATAGCTTCCAGTTGAGCATCGTACCGTTGCCGACGACCCACACGCGATTCACCTTATTAATAATGCCACGCAGGGCAACATCGGCACGAACCTTATTAGGTATATAAAGGTACAGGATGTTGCCTTCTTTGTTCAATGTCGTATATCCGTCAGTGAAATGTTCCTTTGGCAATCCGGCGCGGGTGCCGTAAACAGCTTCCTTGTGCTTGTTTGTCCATCTGCCGAACTCTTTCAATATCTTCACTTGCTCCTGCGGAATTGTTCCGTCCGCCTTAGGACCGATGTCAAGGAGCAGGTTTCCTCCATTGCTCATACAATCACAGAAAGTACGCACAAGCTGATGTGGTGTCTTGTAATTTCTGTCCGTAGGCTGATATCCCCACGAGTCGTTCATTGTGTAGCACAGTTCCCAGTACTTACTTTCAGGGCGAACAACCGGTATGCCCTGCTCCGGGGTGGCATAATCGCCATATCCCTGAATACGCGAATTGACAATACATTGCGGATTGGAAGAACGAAGAAGGTTGATAATTCCTTTAGAGTCCCAGTCTTCTGCTGTCTGCTCCCAATCGCCATCAAACCAATACAGGTCGGGCTTGTAATTGTCGTTGAGTTCCTTTAACTGCGAGAAATTGAACTTACAGAACCTTTTCCAGCGTGCGGAATCATCTTTTATATTATAACGGGCGAATGTCTTTGTCTTGTTGGGATAGTCTTCGTGGCTCCAGTCAAGCAGCGAATAATAGATGCCCAAATGCAGATTATTACGTTTCTTCACCTCATTGACAAACGGCGTTAGTACGTCACGCTTGGTGGCAGAGCATTTCCTTGCACTTAAATCACCCGCCTTCGTGTCCCACAGAGCAAAGCCGTCATGATGCTTAGAAGTGATAACGGTATATTGCGCCCCACTCTGTTCTATCAAGTCGACCCACGTCTTTGGATCATATTTGCTTGCCGAAAAACCTTTTGTCTGCTGCATATACTCATCGTAAGGCAGGTAATTGTTGTAGAACGACCAGCTTTCCGACACTCCACGCACAGCATATATGCCCCAATGAATGAAGATACCCAACTTAGCATCGGCAAACCATTGCATTCGTTGCTCATAGGTATCTTGGCTTTCACCTGTCAAACGTGTTTCCTGAGCAGTGCCTGATGCGACATTAATTATCAGCAAGGCAAAAGAAAAAAGAATCTTTTTCATAAAAATATGTTTTTATTCTACAGTGACTAATCGACTTCCGTCATCTACTTCCTTGATGTTTACAATAACAGCCTCCTCCGGCAAGACATCCTCAATGAGTTCGGGCCATTCGATGAAACAAAGGTTGCCACTGCCGAAATAGTCCTCGCCACCCATATCGTAAAACTCATCGAGTTTCTTTATACGGTAGAAATCGAAATGATATAGCGGCTTGCCAGTGCCCGTAGTGTACTCATTCACAATGGCGAAAGTGGGCGATGTGATGACATCCTCCACCCCTAACTCCTCGCAGATAGCTTTGATGAATGTCGTCTTGCCTGCCCCCATACTGCCATAGAAGGCAAATATCCTGCGCTCGCCGATACTCTCGACAAACTGCCTGGCAGTGCTACTGATTTCTTCAAGTGATTGTATTTTTATTTCCATTGTATTGTTGTTTTATATTGTTATCGTTTTCTTGGTGTCATAGTGACAAGCGGGACGAGCATCTCCTCCATTGATATTCCTCCATGTTGGAACGTGTCCTTATAGTAACTGACGTAATAGTTGTAGTTATTCGGGTAGGCAAAGAATGCATCGCCCGTAGCAAAGACATAAGATGTCGATATGTTTGGCGACGGCAATTGCGCCTTGCGAGGCTCCTTTATCGTAAACACTTCCTTTGTATTATAGCTCAGGTTTTTACCCAGCTTATAGCGCAGATTGGTATTGGTGTTCCTATCTCCGATAATCTTCACCGGCTTTGACGCACGTATACTGCCGTGGTCGGTCGTGATGATAATCTTATAGTCGCTCTGCGACAGCCATTTGAATAGCTCTGCGAGCATGGAATGGCGGAACCACGACAGAGTAATCGAACGATAGGCGCTCTCATTGTTTGCGAGCTCGCGCACCATCTTCGATTCTGTGCGGGCATGTGACAGCATGTCGATGAAGTTCACCACGAGCACATTCAGGTCGTAATGCTTCAAGTCTGCCAGCTTTGCAATGTACTTCTCAGCTGCCTGCGAGTCGTTAACCTTATTATAACAACAGGTATCTTTCCGCCTGAATCGCTCTATCTGTGTCTGGATCAACGGTCCCTCGTTCAAGTTCTTTCCCTCTTCTTCATCCTCGTCGACCCACAGTTCAGGAAACATCTCCGCGATCTTATTAGGCATAAGTCCCGAGAATATGGCATTGCGTGCATACTGAGTAGCCGTCGGGAGAATGGTGAGATACATGTCCTCATCAATGTCAAACATATCTCCTATCTCCTGCGACAACACTCGCCACTGGTCGAAACGGAAGTTATCGATTACAATGAGAAACACCTTCTCGCCGGCATTGAGCAGAGGAAACACCTTATTCTTGAAGATGTCAGGGCTCATAGTAGGTCGGTTGCCACCAACGAACGTCTGCGGATTGACCCAGTCCATATAGTTTTTCTTTATGAATTTCGCAAATGCGATGTTTGCTTCTTCCTTCTGCATGTTCAGCATTTCCGTCATCTGCGAGTCTGTAGACGACAGTTCCACTTCCCAGCGAACCAGTTTTCGGTATATCTCCTTCCAGTCCTCAATACTGTCGCAATCAGCTATCTGCATCGAAATCTGCATAAATTCCTGTTGATAGCCGCTCTGCGTCACCTCTGTCACAATCTCCTTGCGATGAATATTCTTCTTCAGCGTGAGGAGAATCTGGTTAGGATTAACCGGTTTGATAAGGTAATCGGCAATCTTCGAGCCTATCGCCTGGTCCATTATATCTTCCTCCTCGCTCTTTGTGACCATCACAACAGGCGTGGCAGGCTGTATGTTCTTTATCATCTGCAGGGTCTCAAGTCCCGTCAGTCCGGGCATCATCTCGTCCAACAGGACAAGGTCAAAGGTCCGCTGCTGACACTGTTCAACAGCATCAGTGCCATTGCTGACCGTTATGACCTCATATCCTTTCTTCTGAAGAAAAATGATATGTGCCTTCAGCAACTCTATCTCGTCATCTGCCCAAAGTAATAATCCGTTGCTCATTTTCAGAATCCTTCCAATTCAAAATATTCGTCGTCTGTTCCTTCCTCGCTCTTATCATCCACAACAATTGTTGTGGAATCATCATTGCCGGTAGCGTTCTCACCTTCGTCAATTATAATCGTTGTCTCATCAGGGTTCTCCGGTGTGTCATTGTTATTAGGGTCAATGATTATGATTGGCTCGTCAGCAGGTTGCACAACAGGGGCGTTCTGCTGCTGATCATCAATTATCACGGTGTTCTCATCATCGGCAGGAGTCACTTGATTTTCCTCCGGCACTGATATCTCTACGTTTTCCGGTGTGACAGGAGTTTCTTCATTTTCCTGGATAATAACGCCCTCTTCAATAGGAGAAATATCGTTTTCTTCGATCATAATTGTATTCCCGCCCTCTGATACGCCAGTCTCTTCATCGTCGTTTGCATCGCCGGTCTGCTCATTGGCAGACTTCTGCAGTATTGGACTGATATTTCCCGGTATAGACCCGCCGTCGTCCATTGCACGCTCTGTGTCCGTTGGCTCGTATAGACGTTGTGAAGAACCGGCATCTACAGGTGCAAAGTTCTCGGCGTAGAACTTCTCATAATCATCGTAACTTTTGCTTACTCCGAGCAACTCCTTATTCTGCAAACTGATTATATATGTGCGACTTTTGCCAAGTCGCTCTAAAATATTATCCTGCCTATAGAACTGATAAGCGTACTCGTAAGCCTCTTCATAATTATTGAACCCACTTACCTTCATCACGCGCAATCCATCTTGATTCTCTATCTCTAGGTCGAAATTGCGTACCATGTAACTTGTGAAGTTATATCTCGCAAGTTCGTAGAGCAGATGATTTTCGTTTACAGAATCCGGCTGATATGCAATGATGAACACGAAATCGATATTCTTGTCGGCGACAAACTGACGTGCAGCAATAGAATCACTATCGTTCATCACCTCAGCACGTCGTGCCCACACATCACCAATATCAAACCGACCGCCACGCAGTTTCTTTCCTTCCTTCACGCCGTTGACAATCATTCCTGCCATAGTGGCGAGATTACTCTGTGGGAAATCCTTCACCACCGTATGCATATCGGCAAGACATCCGTCGCCATCACCGTCATTAAGTTTATTCAAGCCACTGATGAACACGAACTTATCGCGGTTAGCACCAAGTGGGAAACGCTCTTTTGATAGTCCGACGTTTGTTCTGACCTCATTGTGACGGTTTGCCTTGAACGCCTCGTAGGTAGAAGCATAGAGAGAATCCTCTATATGAATGCCGAACTTCTGATTTTCCGTATAGTAAGGGTCGGTCAGCAGAGTGGTCCATTTACTTTCAGGATATGTCGTTTTCAGTTTGTCGATATATCCCTGAGCCACACCAGGCTGTTCCATACGCGAATATAACAGAAACATATGATAGTAGGCATCTTCCATTTTCTCAAAGCTTTGATACTCTGTCTCGAGGCGCTGGAACTGTTTCTCCGAGAGCTTCAGATTATCAAGTTTATCCTTGAAAATCACTCCTGCATTATACAATCCGTTCATGATAATGTCGTTCGACTCTGCTATCTGCTCTTCAGTGAATGGAATCTGAGCAAGATAATACTCACGTCGGTGTGGGTCATTTGCCAGACTGTCAGCCTCTCCTTGCTTGTCTAACGCATCGTCTGCAACAGCGACAGAGTCGCTCTGTGTCTCCGAAAGCTCCGGTTCTACGGCTTTATCGAAGTTCACCACGGTCTTGTTAGCGCGCTGCCAATGGTCAACATTCTCACGCTTTCCCCATTGTTTTGCGAAGGCTGTCTTACCTTGGTTTATCGTCATCTGGTTATAGAAATACCACGTAGCACTGTTACCTTGGGTTGTCGGACGCGGAGCGTTGGTATTATTTCGTGCCGGCATACTGTTGGCTCTCTGCTGACGTTCGGCGTTGGCAATAGCCTCTTTGTCTTTTTCCTCCTTTTCTTTCTTCTTCAGAGCGTCGATGACACGGTCGATGGCTGCATTGCGTTCCTTCTCGCTCATCCGAGCCAACGCCTGCAGAGAGTCCTGCAGATGCACCGCTTCCGTATAAGGCACCAGTTCATCGAGTTTCTTCGAGCGGTCCGACAGTTGCTTGTAATCCTTGCGTTCCTTATCAAGCAGTCCAATGGCTTCACCATAACACCTACCCGCATCGGCATACTTTTCCTTCTCCCAATAGATATTTCCCAACTTCAATAGCAGCACTCCTTTCTCTATTCCATTACGAGTAGACTTGACATTCCCTTTTTCGTAAGCCGAAATGGCATTGAGCGTGTCGCGTTGAGCGAGGAAGATATTGCCGATGGCATAATATAACTGGTCAAGATAATCCTTGTTGTTATCACTTCGTGCCATACGCCTTAGCTTCGAAATCATCTGTTTCGACTGCCCTGCAGCCATCACTTCTGTCATTACTATACGTGCGTTGAACTCCAGTTCGTATGGCGGATTCTGCCTTATCACTTTCTTATACGCCTTGTACGCTTCCGCTTTCATGCCCTGCTTCTCATAAAGCTGACCGAGCAGGAACCACTCACGAGCTTTCTGCTTCTTGCGCATCTCGTGTTTTATGACCTTCTGCAAATAAGGTATAGCCTTGTCGTACTCACCAAGATGTATGTAATAATCGGCAAAGGTATAGTCCCATTCCTTACGTGCGCTCCAATGGATAGAGTCGCGCTGCATATTGTGAATCACATCCTCTGCATCATACATCCAGTTTTCTTCTATGTAGGCTTTTGCTAGCCACGCCCTTGCCTTTGAGTATATGGCAGGCTGTGTCTGATACAGACGACTCATATAACTGAACGTTGCTGCCGCAGCATCAAAGTCGCCTTTATAGAACTGCGACCGTCCCATGAGCATCCACGCCTTCCATAGCATCGGGTTATACTCCTTGCGTCCGAGCCATTCTATGTCTTTCTCTGTCTTTCTGCGCTTCTTTGTCCATTCAGGTTTTTTCTTTATCGAATGGAGCTTTATCGCTTTCTCACTCTTCTCTATGGCTTTATCAAAGTTGCCCGAGCCTAACGTACGACTGTTCTTGTTGCCGACAGTATAAAGCGGAATAATCTCCGTGAAGTTATCTTTATTTCCTTTTTCCTTTTCCAGCGAGCCGTCTATATAAGCCTGCGTGCCGTTGTAATATGTGTTGTAACGAGCATTTAACGAATGCCAGAATCGCGACTTGGCATTGTTCTTATGCGTAGAGCACGCAGAAATGATGATGACAACCGCCACCATAAGTATCGGAATGATATGTCTTACCCGTATTTTCACTCAATAATCAAACGGTTGTTTAGTGAAATTATTGTGGCAACGCATTCTTTTTCCACCTCTATGCCGATATACTTTCTCACTCGCCGGCAAGCATTATGTAATCGTCTTTTATCTGGTCAGGCATTGCCACGTCGCGCAATATAAGGCTACGGTTCCATGCTTTCACCTCCTCGGGGTGCATTGTCATCATAACCTCACGAAACTCCTCTGCCTCATCGTCGGTAAAAGAATCGGAAGTGCGTCCTTTATAGCGGTCGAGTTCCTCGTCATCGAAATACTCCACAGGCTTTGTCGCCGCCTCCATCATACAGTTCTGCTCACATGAAAGGTCGAAGCCCGTGCATGAAGTACAGTCTTTGCCTATCTCTATATTATCGCTCTTATCCCAAAGTATTGATGCCCCGGCAGCGACAGTGCCGATGACAACGATTGCTACAATGAATATCCACATAACTTTAAATGTTCCCAGAAGCGCGGATAAGACTTGCTTACCACCTCGGGATTGTTTATCTTTATACCATTTATCTTCAGTGCCAATGGCGCGAAAGCCATTGCCATTCGATGGTCTTCGTATGTATCTATAGGCTCAAAGGTTGGTTCACAGCGCTCGCCGTCCCAAATGAGCTCATTATCGTTCTTCGAATATACGACGAAACCCAGTTTGCGCAATTCGGTCTTCATGGCTTCTATCCGGTCGGTTTCCTTTATCTTGAGTGTTGACAATCCTGTGAAATCAAACTCTATTCCCATGCCGCAACACGCACAGACAACCGTCTGGGCAAGGTCGGGTGAGTTTGAGAAATCAAAATCCAGACGTGGCAGATGCAGCCCCGAACGGCGCAGTGTGACAGTGCATGGGACACGTTTGTTCTTTATCTCAAACAGCGTCTTCACTCCGAGTAATGAAAAAATGTACTTTACGATAGTATCGCCCTGACTGCTGACATCCATAAGTCCTGCCAGACGTATCTCCGCATCGTCGTCGGCAGTAAGTGCCATCATCTCATACCAATAAGACGCCGCCGTCCAGTCATTCTCTATATAATAAGGTCGTGATGTATAACCATTCGGTTTGACATGAACAGTGTCCACATCAACCCATTCTGCGCCTGCACCATAGTCGTTCATCATCGCAAGCGTCAGGTCGATGTAAGGACGGGATAAGATGTCGCCACCAAGCTTCAGCGTCAGTCCTTGTTTCATCATAGGTGCTATCATGAGCAGGGCTGATATATACTGAGAACTGACATTGCCGGGAATGTTAATCATACCGCCTTTGAGAGACCGCCCTTTTATCTTCAATGGGGGGAAGCCCGTCTCGCCCAGATATTCTATGTCTGCTCCCAGTGAGCGGAGGGCGTTGACGAGATTCTCTATCGGACGGAGTTTCATACGCTCCGTACCTGTCAGCAGATGCTCGCCCGGCGTTACGCTGAGATAGGCGGTCATGAAGCGCATGGCTGTTCCTGCTGCCTTGATGTCAATCTCATACGGCATGTCGCGCAGGGCAGAAATCATCACATTCGTATCGTCGCAGTCGCTGAGGTTTTCAGGAAGGATGTCGCCTCCCGACAGTGCATGGATAATCAGCGCCCTGTTACTTATACTTTTCGAAGCCGGCAGTGTTATCGACTGGCGAAGCACAGCCGGCGGTGTTATATCGTATGTCATCAGAAGCCTTGTATTTTATACAAAATTACAAAGAAAAAACTGTACTGCCAAACAATTAAATATTTTTTATCATAACATCGGTTACAGACGAGATGAGAGTACCTGAAACTTCTGTTTTTCTATAAATATACGCTTTGCTGACATAGGAATAAAACATCATAAAACCTATGCTTTTCACTCTGAACAAAGGTCATGAATTTCCATACTTATGGAACTGATTTCAAGAAGCGCCGTTTCTTGGCTCAAGAACCGTCGGTTTTAGCGCCAAGAAC
>CAJPPF010000075.1 GCA_905372445.1 uncultured Prevotella sp.
AATCCAATTGTAAAATTACATCTTTTTTCTCAAACCTCCAAATAAAACAGCCGTAAAAACTTATAAATACTGAAAGTCATGTAAGCAGAATGAGCAGAATATATCAAATACAAAAGAAATCCTGCTTAATACTGTCTGAAACCATAGACAGAACAACGATTAAGTAGAATTTCAAAAAAACATTAGTATAAGAAGATGTATATCATTACTTCTTCTTGTCCTTATTTTTATTTCTACGCTTTACAAAGAAGATGTAAAAGCCGGTGAGAGGCAACGATGCACCTAAAAGCGCAGCAAAGAAAACGAGCAACTGACCAGGAAGTCCCAACACACTGCCGGTGTGTATCTCGTAGTTCATCCTGCGCAGTTTGTCGCCCCATGAGGCATCTTTGTATCTGCCGTTATAAGGTCCCGGTACAACAATCTCCTTAAGCGAGTATCGGTCGAAACTGTAATTGTCAGTATTATAATAAACCTCCTTTTCAGGCGATACGGTAGCCGATATTACCGATGCCTTATCGGTAGAGTCAGGCAAGGTTACGCTTATTTTCTGTGCCGTAGGGTTCTCTTTAAGCAGCTTGCTGTATACGCTGTCAATGCCTTTGGCAATGGTCATGGTAGTATCAACCGCCAGAGTGTCGGACATCACAGCACCATATTCAGGCAGACTGCGACCGGTTGTCAGTTTGTATGTACCCTCCGACCACCACTCCAAGCCCCACACCATACCTGTAGAGCCTACGGCAATAAGGATGAAACTGACATATAATCCTAAAATCGTGTGTAGGTCGAAGAGCCTACGTCGCCAGGGCATACCTTTTTTCCAGTTGAACCATAAGGCATGTTTCAATCCTTTCTTCGACTTAGGCATCCATATTATCAGTCCTGTGATTAGCACAATGACAAACAGTAGTGTGCCGTAATTGACTATTGGACGACCTATATCTCGCGGCAGCCACAAAGCACGATGTCCTCTTCGTATAAAGTGCCAGAAGCCGGAACCGTGCTTCTTCTTTGCCGGCGCGTCCTGACCCTCAAGCAGTTCGCCAGTATACGGATTTACCAACACTGTGAAGCCGTTCCTGTGAGAATGGTGTCCCACCGTAGCCGGAGCATCTTTGGAGTAGGAAACGAAGGTCGGCTCCAGATTTCTTTCACTACGAACAACCTCTATCAGCTCCGAAGGTTTCTTCCATTCTCCGTCTTGCTTATGTATGTATGTCTCGGGTACAGTATCGTTGTCTACCCAACCGTTAATCTTAAATGCCCATATCGCACCAGTGATACAGACGATGAACACTATGATGCCGGACACTACACCCAGCCATAAATGCAGTTGATAAGCTATCTTTCGGAATTTAATCATAATAAGTTAACCGCCCCGAAAACACATAAGAATGCCTTCGGAAACATATATTTAATTAGTTAATAAATGAGACGACCATTGAATGTGTTAGCTTCAGCCTTCACACCTCGTGTTGCCGCTACCCTCATTAATTCTATCTTCTTAAAATCTTTTGCAAAGATAGCACTTTTATCGCAATCACACGAATGTAAAACAGAAATATTTTCGTTACTATCCAAAATCAGCCAATAATTCGGGATAACCCCAAAACGGTCAATAGACCGCAGTGTCGTTTTATTATCAAAGAACAAGAGCTTTCCTATTGCTTTCGCCCGCTTGTGTGGCATCTTACCAGCCTTATTACCTTGACGTAGCCCACTACGCCCGCGGTAACAAGACTGCTAATCTGCTCAACAATCAGACGAAATCACTTAGGAATCTATTGACCGTTTTGGGATAAAAACACAAAGCTATGGAATATAAAAGCAAAACACCCTATATTGATCGTGCAAAACAGGGTGTTTCCAAACGACTGACAATGAGATTATTACAGAGGCGCTACGGGTTGATTCCTTCAGTGCTACGGATAAGCCCTAATCGGTCACATTATTTCGAGGAATTAACGAATTCTTATACCAATCGAAGAGTTTCGTTATGCCGTCTTCAATCTCTACCTTATGTTGCCATCCGAGCCTGTGCAATTTCGAGACGTCAATAAGCTTACGCATTGTGCCGTCAGGTTTCGTAGCGTCGAAGTGGACAACTCCTTTAAAGCCGACTACTTTTACTACGAGTTCTGAAAGTTCACGAATGGTCAATTCTTTTCCCGTACCGACATTGATGTGACAATTGCGTATCTCGCCAAGCTCCGGTATTGCACCTCCGCGTCCCGTAGAATGGTTACGGTCGACAACGCCATCGGCTGATACGCCATAATGAACGGAAGAATATTTCTCAAACCCGCAGACATCAGAGAAGTTGACATTAAGGAGCACATGAACGGAAGCGTCAGCCATATCTTCGCTCCATAGGAACTCACGCAGTGGCGTGCCTGTTCCCCAAAGCGCCACCTTATTATTATATATACCATAGAAGGCAAGGACTTCTAGAATGTCCGCCTCCGACGAAGAGCCGTCTATTACAACGCGTCGGGGCTCGGTCTCGCCCTGTGTTTTAATGTTTGCACCTACAGGACGCACGGTGAGGTCTCTGCGAATCAGTTCCCAGTTGCCGTCGGCGATAAGCTTTGCAAGATACACCTTGCGCATCATGGCAGGCATGACATGAGAATTTTCAAGATGGAAATTGTCGTTTGGACCGTAGAGGTTTGTCGGCATTACCGCAATATAGTCAGTGCCATACTGCAGGTTATAACTCTCACACATTTTCAGTCCGGCAATCTTCGCTATGGCATACTCCTCATTGGTATATTCCAACGGCGATGTGAGAAGGCAATCCTCGGGCATTGGCTGTGGAGCTTCTTTCGGATAGATACATGTCGAACCAAGGAACAACAGTTTACGCACACCATGAGCATAAGCCTCGGAGATGACATTACACTGTATCTGCATGTTAATCATTATGAAGTCGGCACGATAGAGTGAGTTTGCCATGATGCCTCCCACGAATGCGGCAGCAAGAACAACCGCATCAGGGCGTTCATCGTCGAAGAACTTACGCACGGCGAACTGATCGGTAAGGTCTAATTCACGGTGAGTGCGACCAACTAAATTATTATAACCTCTTGCCTTAAGGTTGTTCCATATGGCAGAGCCCACAAGACCGCGGTGTCCGGCTATGTAAATCTTTGCATTTTTATCTAAACTCATGATCTTGTATTTTTCTAAATGATTCAGCGGCACACAATCTATCTTTTCCTTGTCGTTGCAAATAATCCGATTACCGCATAGCATATCAATGGGATGAGAAATGCGTCTGCCATGCTACCTGTCGTATCAGCGATGTAGCCCATCAGCATCGGAGCGACGGCGCCGCCGACAATGGTCATAATCAGTAGTGACGACGCTAACTTCGTCTTTGTGCCGGCATCTCTGAGCGACATAGAGAATATGGTAGGGAACATTATGCTCTCGCCGAAATACAACACGAAGAATGCCATGAGCGAAATATTCCCAACACACGTAATGACAATAGCCGTTGCACAAACCGCCAGCAAGGCACAAGCAAGGAGCACAAACTTCGGCTTTATGTAATTCATCAGCACACCTCCAAGCACACGTCCTACAAAAAAGAGTCCCATTCCGCCAAAGGCAAGAAAGGTGCTTGCCGTCTGCTTGTCAATCTGAATATTCTCCGTAGCGTAATTTATGAAGAAACTGTTTACTCCTGTCTGTGCTGCGACATACAAGAAGAGTGTAAGCATACCAAAGGCAAACTGCAGTTTGTCAATGTTCACCTCTACTGTTTTCGTCTTTGTGTCTTCCTCATGCGCCCTACGAGGATCAGGAATCTTAATGGAAGAGAACACAAATGCCACCGTGAGGACGAAGATGCCTACAATAGCGTATGGCACAGCGATACTCACTCCGGTGAACAACAACTGCCCTCCTACTAAGGGACCGATTATCCAGCCGATGCCATTAAGTGACTGCGACAGGTTGATTCTGCTCTCAGCCTTATCAGGATGACCGAGCACGGTGGCGTATGGGTTTGCACTTGTTTCCAAGCACGTCAGTCCGCATCCCAGAACAAACAAGGAAAGAATGAAAAAGTAAAAGTTGTTCAGCTGTGAGCCAGGGATGAACATCAGTGCACCAATGCCGAACAGCACCAGACCTGTAATAACTCCTATGCGGTATCCCCATTTCTGAATAATCCATCCTGCTGGCAAAGCCATAAGAAAATAAGCACCATAGACAGCAGCCTGCGTGAGCGAAGACATGGTCTTGCTGATACTGAAAGACTCTTGAAAATGTGGATTCAGGACCTCAAGTATTCCGTGAGCGAAGCCCCACATGAAGAAAAGAGAACTTATCAGAAGAAACGGCATCAGATAGTTATGCCCCTCGAAACGGAACATCGCCGCCTTCTTATCTGTTGAATTATTCATGCTTCGTGTATGTTACTCTCTTCTGATGTGAATATCGAATGCCTCAGGATGGCAGGAGACAAAAGTCTTGCTGTCATTGACAACTAATGCAAGATAACCACCGCCACCGGCACCTGGCATCTTCCACGCAAGAACATCGTCCATAGAACGATATTTGTCAATGTGTGGCTGAACGCTTGCATCTGATTGTATCTTTCCATTTATTGTTGGATTTACCATTGCCGGGAACATCGCTACTTGCGCTTCAAACGAAGCACGGTAAGCCTCGGCAAAGGCATTAAGGTTGCGTTTGATTATCGCATCCCAGCAAGCATCAGCAGCATCGGCAAGAGCTTTCACCTTCATAGGGGTGATGTCTTTGCCGTCTAATACGCTGCATCCATCACGACGTGGCTCGAGCGGGACCATCACGAGATGTTGTTCAAGAAAGCGAAGGGTCATCTCGTCCTGAGTACTCTCAAGTTTCAAGGGCCAGAAACCATGATCGTAATAATGACGACATAGTCCCGGCATACAGATACCGATTGAATCTTGTGCACCTGAGATGATTCCGTCGTTACGCTCAGGATTGTTTTCAAAGCAGAACACTAAACGTGCAAGCATCTCAGGATCCATTTTTGGCAACTTGACCGGCCATATCTTCTGAATCATTTTCCGCGTCGATGTGGACAGTCCACAACGATCACGCACTTCAAAGGTAGGCTCCAAAGAAATTGTAATAGCCCATCCCGGATGATGTTCGCTGACATATGGTTGGTCAATCCATGTACCGGCAAGATCGAGACGCGTCGGAATACCTACGGCATCTGACGACGGCTGGGAGCTAATGGTGGACAGCTCTTTCTTAAGATCAGATGAAGAGCGCGCCTTTAACCCTTCATGAGGTATGCGCTGAAGCTCTATATATTCTATGCCACGCTCATTGCATATACGGCGTTTCTCGTCAGATCCTCCTTCTGCATTGACGACAAAGACATCTGGTTTTACAATGTCGAGCGTAGGTAGAAAGTCAATCACTCCACTGCCGGCATTGATATAAGCTTCTTTCACTGCTTTAATGTTCTTCACCATAAACAGGCGCTCATCTTCAGGAAACATTGGCTTGCGGTGCTTATATTGCAGATAGGTATCGTCAGAGCCTATGCCTACATACAATTCGCCATATTGTGCTGCCTGCTTAAAGAACTCGACGTGCCCCGAATGCAGAAGGTCGTAACAACCACTTACAAACACTTTTCGTGGTACCGAACATCCTTCTGCAGAAGAAACATGAGTTCTCACTCTTTCGTCACTTGCATGTTTTGTGTCATGTATTATCTTATTATCTTCATTCATTATAATTGATTTTTAATCATTTAAAAGTGTCGACAATGTCATAGTCCACTACAATCCACGGGAAATCGTATCACAAAGGTAAACAAAAAATGCCGCCACTCCAAGCAATAACCCTCAAAATGCATGCCATAGTATTAACCACAGCTGTTATGTAACGTATGCCGTTGTCGAATGTTTGTTGCCTGTCCTACACATCATATACACTCTCAGACACTTAATGCGATTACTGTTCTTTCAGTATTCGAAAGCAGATGCTATGCAAAAGAATATCGTGAGTGCATGACTATGTGTCTTTTGCAGGGAGTGTCATCCTATATGAATTGGTTTCTTTCTTCTTGAATCCAAGTGACTGATAGAGTCCGTTAGCAACGACGCGCTTTGGATTTGAAGTAAGATGAAGCTCTATAGGAGCAAGCTTTTCAGCTTCCGCAAGCACATGCTCAATCAATTGTCTGCCAAGTTGCTGCCCCCGATACTCCGACGCAACTACAACATCTTCAACAGAAGCCTTAGTGCCAGTAGGTGAATGGAAAACGCACAATGTAGCACAAGCAATTATGTGTCCATCAGCAAAGATTACATACATGCGACAGTTTGAGTCATTCAAAGTAGCCGACAACTGCTTTTCAGTAAAGACACATCGTGCTGACAACTGCGACATCAAATACTTTATATCTTCAAACTGCCCGTGAGTATAGCTCCGTAGCTCTTCTACCTCCATCACATCTGGTGACATATTATATATCTGTCCATTACTAATCGCGACGGAAGATATCGCGTGTATAGACTTTTTTCTCCACATCGTCAAGGCACGCATCGTATCGGTTGGCGATAATAGCGTCGCTTTGCTTCTTGAATTCTTCAATGTTGTTCACAACCTTAGACCCGAAGAATGTCTCCCCGTCCTTTAAAGTTGGCTCATATACGATAACATTTGCACCTTTTGCCTTAATGCGCTTCATGATGCCTTGAATAGCTGATGCTCTGAAATTGTCGGAATTGCTCTTCATCGTCAGGCGGAAAATACCAACTGTCACCTCCTTTTTCAATCCGTCATACTCATTATTCGTGCTGTAAGCATACCAACCGGCTTTGCGCAGAACCTCATCAGCTATAAAGTCTTTGCGTGTACGATTACTCTCCACAATGGCAGACATCATATTCTGTGGCACATCAGCGTAATTAGCCAACAGTTGCTTTGTGTCCTTAGGCAGGCAATAACCTCCATATCCGAACGAAGGATTGTTGTAGTGTGTTCCTATGCGCGGATCTAAGCCAATGCCATTAATGATGGACGCAGTGTCCATTCCCTTGCACTCACAGAAGGTGTCAAGTTCGTTGAAGTAAGACACGCGAAGGGCAAGATAGGTGTTGGCAAAGAGTTTAACTGCTTCTGCCTCTTTCAGTCCCATGAAAAGTACAGGAATATTCTTTGTATCTTCATATCCTTCATGGATGGCGTTATCAGCCGAAGGTCCTTCTGCTCCTTCGACAAGAAGCCGTGCGAATATCTCGGCAGCCTCTTTCATGTGATTGCCCTGAATAGCCTTTATGGCATCGTTCTCAGTACCAAAATCGCCACCACCGATAAGCTTTGGATAACCGACAATGATTCGCGAAGGATAGACATTATCATATAATGCCTTTGACTCACGAAGGAATTCAGGAGAGAAAAGCAACCGGAACTCACGTCTGCGACCATCTGCGAGTGGTCCCATTGCTTTGAACTTCTCCGCATACTTCACATATAGCGAACGGCAGTAGCCTACAGGAATGGTCGACTTGATTACCATTGTTGCCTCAGGATTAACCGAAAGAACAAGGTCAATCACATCTTCTATATGGTGTGTATCGAAGAAATTCTTCTGTGGATCGTAGTTCGTGGGAGCCGCTATAACGACAATATCAGCATCCTTGTAAGCCGATGCACCGTCAAGCGTTGCAGTCAGGTTAAGTTCTTTCTCGGCAAAATACTTCTCTATATATTCGTCAAGAATCGGAGAAACTCGTTTGTTTATCTTGTCAACTTTCTCAGGAATCACATCAACGGCTGTAACCTTATGATTCTGAGCCAACAGTGTGGCAATACTCAGTCCTACGTAGCCTGTTCCGGCTACAGCTATTTGTATGTCTTTAAATTCACGCATATACCAGATGTTCTTTTAGTTACTAATTACATAAAACCGTGCATATATACCTTTATTATAATATAAGGCATTCGCACACGTGTCTTTTCTTATCGATGATGTGCCTTACACTTTAGTTGTCGAGCACCTCATATTTTGAGAAATTACTCTTATACTCCGGCACCATTTCTTTCATCTTACGTACAATTTCCAAATCATTGTATGTGTACGACAATTCAAACAGTTCTTTCTCACTGCTACAAGCATCAGTGTAATCGTACTCACGAACCTGTGCAACCATAATATTCGGATTCTTCGTTGGCAGATTCTTCTCTTTATCCGACAGCACTTCTTCATAGAGTTTCTCACCGTGTCTGAGTCCGGTAAACTCTATTGAGATGTTATGTGCGCCCGACAGTCGTATCATACGCTTTGCCAAGTCGACGATCTTCACAGGCTTACCCATATCAAATATGAATATCTCACCTCCGTTGCCCATTGTTCCTGCTTCAAGAACAAGACGGCATGCCTCGGGTATAAGCATGAAGAAACGGATGATGTCAGGATGAGTGACAGTGATATGACCTCCTTTTTTTATCTGCTCCTTGAAGATTGGTATCACTGAACCGTTGCTTCCCAACACATTTCCGAAACGTGTTGTGACGAATTGCGTGATGCCTGGCTCGCCATTGATCTGCATGAGTCGTGAGCAAAACTGATGGTCTGTCACAGCATTGTCAATGGTATCGGCTTCACCGCTGGCTACACGTGCCCGGAGATCGGCAAGGGCTTTATTCAGCGACTGGCAGTATATCTCACAAATACGCTTTGAGCATCCCATCACATTTGTAGGGTTGACAGCCTTATCCGTAGAGATCATTACAAACTTCTTCGTACCATATTTCACCGACAGATCTGCAATGACACGCGTACCATATATATTATTCTGTACAGCCATAGCAGGGTTGTCTTCCATCATTGGCACATGCTTATATGCAGCAGCATGAAATACATATTCCGGACGGTGCTCGGCGAAGATTGTCTCCATGAATGTCTTGTTGGCAATCGATGCCACTATGGTAGAAAACTTTGTAACCATGGACATATTACTTGCGGTCTCACTTTCCATCTGGCTTGCAGCAAAACGTGAACACCAGAGGCGGATATCATGCATTGGAGTCTCTGCCTGATCGACCAATACCATCTCTGCAGGATGAAATTTTGCCACTTGGCGCACCATTTCCGAGCCGATAGAGCCTGCAGCACCGGTGATAAGTATGCGCTTGCCACGAAGGAGACGACCGATGGCGTCCATGTCGACTTCTATCTTATCGCGTGGCAGCAGGTCCTCGATATCAACTTCCTTAAGTTGGTTGCCGTTAAACTCTGACATGCCAACCCATTCCTCTTCATGAGGAATCATCATTATCTTTATATTATTATCTATCAGTAGATTGATTAATTCCTCGCTAGCACGGAAACGGTCATTTTGCATAGGCGAGACAAGCACTACCTTCACACCGAGCGACTTCATTCGATTGATAAGCTCGTCATTTACTGCATAGACTTTTTTTCCAAGCAACAGCTTGCCAATCATCTCAGAGCCTGGCGATATAAAACCACACAGGTTGTATTTGTTTGGATCAAGTCCGCGAATAAGCTTTGCCAGTGCCACGCCTCCTTCGCGCACACCATATATAAAAGCGCGCACGGTAGTATTATTTCGCCGGGTTATATCAAAGAGGGTCTTTACGATAATTCGCGAGAACACCAACAGCATAGTAGAGAATGCAAACATTATCAGGCAGTTGTCAAGATGCAACACAGAGATCCCATGCGCTATCATTATATTCCCACCGAATATGCCTAAGAGGAATGTAAGGAATGCTCCCAGAATCATGGCACTGCTGATGCGTACAAGATCAACGAACGACGAGTAGCGCAGGACCCCACTGTAAGTACGGAATAGTCTGAAGGCGAAAAGGAACAGAAGTATGCTTACCAGAAGTGCACGGGTTATCGACCAGAATTGCTCTATGAAACCTAAAGCACCAAGTTCGATATACTTTGCAATGTAGCCCGAGAACATCACGATGAGGCTATCAAAAGCCATAAGGCACCAATAAGGAAGTGCTCCACGCGAGAAATACCAGTTGAAAAACTGATTAAAAACTTTACTTATCATTGTCTTTCGCTTTCCAAATTTTTTATTCAATTATCATCCCTACATTCAGTCAATTATCAATAAGAGCCTTACTGTCAGCAAGAGCAATGACGCGACCTGCATCATATTCCTTTTCAAACAACGCTGCAGCATCCTCAACAATAAAAGATTCTGCCGGCAGTAGTGCTTTCCAAAGATAGTGACCGACATCGTTTCGCTGCACGACATCTGACTGTCCAGACGACACAACACATATAATGGGCATATCACATACATCGTTGACAGTGAGGTTATTGCCAATGTGCATAAAGTGAGTTTTTATAATATTATAAACATACACACAAGTTGC
>CAJPPF010000076.1 GCA_905372445.1 uncultured Prevotella sp.
GAAGCATGACGGTAATAACAAATCTAAGCAAATGCGGTCTAATGACCGATTCGGGATTATCAGGGCGGAACGTGATAAATCACGCCCCTACGGCTGACGTCATTTCGCGGCATACGCAAAGCAGTATTCTTAGAAACACTTATCCCGAACTGATATTATGAATAAAGTCAACAAAAAGGCTGTTCTAAGCATACATACAGCCGATATTTGCCAGCGCGTTATCATTCAGTTACGAAAAACGCTATTTTGGAGCATTACAAGAAAAGCGTTGATAATCAACAGGATAAACGGTTTTGATGCTTGCAAAAATACGAATCAGTTTCAAGAACCGCCGTTTCTTGAGGCTCATTCCTACGTTTCTTGCCGATGAAACCGCCGCTTTCAGTGCAAAGAACCGTCGCTTTTTGAGAGAAAAAGCGTGGAATGAGACTGTTTTCAGTTCTTGTCGCTTCTCGAAAATGCGGTTTTATGCAATGCTGACATGGCAAATCATCATTTTTATTTTTCTGGTTCGTGAAAAATCGTGATGATGATTTTTCTTTACGATACGTCAGTTCATTAGACCAGTTCGGAATACGTTTTTTCTAAAACCTGCGTTAGGGTTAACCCCAAAATCACACGCGTTTCTGATAAAACCGCCCAAAAACAATCAAAGCCTGACATCATTGAGAATATGACATCAGGCTTATTTTCCTTTTGAAATCAACGATGCATGCCGTTACTTTCACTTAACATCAGCATCAAAGGTTTTGTCAAGACTTGTGTTATAGGTAAAGCTTTTCGTTAAAACAGTTTTGTTGTTTGACTTTACTACGATTGTATAATCCGTTGCTGACAACGGTCCAATCTCTGCTTCAATGTCGTAAGGACAAATGCATTTTGCTTCAGGTGGTGCTGTTTCTGCAACGGTTATGGTACTTCCGTCTAAAGATGCTTTTATGTCGACAGTTGCATTACATGTGAAACGAGCATTTGTATGAATGATTTTCATACGGTCATTACCCATTGCTTTCAATCTGATCGTTTCATGTCCCAACATCTCGTAAAGGTCAGCTCCTTTGGAGAAACTTGACGTTCCTTTACAGTCAGACTGTTTGAACTTGCTTAATGTCAGTTTGCTGCTTTCATCAGAACTGCATGCCGTAAGCATTACAATTGCGCCAAGCAATGCAATACTTTTACATTTGATTAATTTTTTCATAAGTGTATAATTTATTATGGCTCGTCCAAGAATTGCGCTATAAAATTACAACTAATTTCGTTAATCACCAAATAATAAGTATTTATAATTCGTCGAACGGTTAAATAATGCCTTTTTCTCTTGTGTTCTGGCTTTTCTACCGAGCATAAGTCCGCCACTACGCGATAGTCGTTTTCGGGTATAAGGCAGTGGGTCTACAGCGAGCGTATGAATTCGTCGTATTTATCAGAATATCCGTTGAACACATTGATATCGACCTTTGGCGTTATGCCACGCACTCTGCCGTCGGGCGAGAGCTGCCAGAAGAGCATCCGCACATCAGGCTTATACTCACCGTAGCGTGCTATCCACACATCATAGTCGCGCTTTATGTCGGGAGCAAATGGCAGATAGCGGTTGACGAACGACTGACTGACGTAAAGCACCGGTCGACATCCGGTCTTCGTCTCAACCTCTTTAAGCCATGTGCGCACAGCCTTGAAGAGAGCCTCAGGACCTCCCATGGCACGAATGCGGGCATCGGAAGGCTCGACGTCAAGCACCGGAGGAAAGTCGCCCTTCTGATACTTGCTGTTCTTCAGATACCACCGTGCCTGAGCAAGGGCAGGGCTACGCGTGGAGAAGAAATGGTAGTTGCCCACCTTAATGCCTCGGCGACGAGCCTGACGGTAGTCGGCAGCATAGTATTTGCTCTTTATGGTGATGCCCTCGGTGGCTTTGATATACACGAACGAGACGGGATAATCGACAGCGCCCGACACTCTCTTACCTCTGACAGTGCCAAGTGAGGTGATACGGAGCTTGTCCCAATTGATGCAGTATTTCTTTCTTCCCTTCTCATGCTGGAAGCGCGATATGTCAATGCCGAAGATACGATGCGAACTGAATGTCATACGCTCGCCGAGGAAACGTCCTTCTTTCCATTCGCCCACTTGCACACCTTTCTCTGGTGTCACTTTCAGTCCGAAACCATTGAGGGGGATTGCCGGTGTGGTGAAAGCGACCTTATATATAGTCTTCAGTCCTAACACGCTGTCATTGCGGTAAGACACGCTCGCGGCAACCTTCGGAGTGCGGCGAGCTGCAAGCTGAACGATGGTGGTATATTGTAGGCTGTCGCCCGTAGTATGTATTTTCTTATCCAACCGCACCATGCTGCAGGTGTCGACAACCTGACGTCCATGCTCGTTATTATAATGAGCGCGGCAGACCGAGCGATGCACTATCTGCACGGAGTCCGACGCCATACACTGACGCGCCTTTGCCATGACATCGTTCAAAAGTTTCACCTCACGGAGTGTATGCTCGTAGTAGTCGGTGACCAGCTCATAGCCCTCGTCGCGCACGGAGTGTACGGAGAAGTAGTAATCCATATCGTCGATCATGACGGCGAGGTCGTGGAGACGCTTCTCGCCTTTCTTGATATTAGCTGCAAGCACCGTTTTCGGGTCTACGGTGGGCTGTGTGAGACTGTCTAAAGCCACGACTATGCTGCCTCGCGACACAGGAAGCCACCAGCGCTTATTGACCCAACGACCGTAGGCAACGGTGCGATAGATGGCAGAGTCGCGGTTTTCAGATAGTGCGGTAAACGGATTGTTGCGGTCGGTGGCAGTGAAATAGAGCTGCGCGTAGCCCTTCAGCTGCACCTCATACCAGTCTTGACGCTCCACGGTGACGCTGCTGCGAGGGTCGTTAACATTGCCGAAGGCGATGAAGACAAGCACCGCCCAAATAATAATCAGCAGCAAGAGAAGGCTGCTGATTATCCATAAAAAAGACTTTCTATTTATCTTTGCTGATATCATGGAATTTCTATGCATTATTTAATCTCAAACTCGCAAGTTGGAGTATCCTTATCAGTTGCGGAACTGCCCTTCACAAAGACACGGAACGTGCCCGGTTCGACGACCTTCCGGCGGTCGGCATTATATATTGACATTTCCTCCATGCCCAGTTTGAAGCTTAGTTTGCATGTCTCGCCAGCCTTGAGACTGACACGCTGGAAGCCCTTGAGCAACTTACGCGGAATGGCTACACTGCTGTATTCGTCGCAGAGATAAAGTTGTGCCACCTCGTCGCCGTCCTTATTGCCGGTACACGGTATGCCGTCGATAACATTATATGATGTCATTATGGAACCGGCGCCGTCGTTGATAGCCTGTTGAAACTGAGGTATGTACTCATTGAGCAACTGATTCCAACCCAATGACACCTGCTCGCCATTGAGTCCGCCCTCGGGGATGCCATAAGCGGCGAAATGCTTCAGTGTGTTTATGACGCCCTGGGCACGGACACCCTTGCATATCGCACCACCTATCATTCCTGCAAGGTAAGCATCCTCGCCAAGGGTCTCCTCCACACGCGACCAGCGAGGCTCGCGCGAGATATCAAGAACTGGACCGTATGCAATGTGGGCACCGCGAAGCGACAGCTCGCGTCCGATGACTGTGCCCATCTGCTGCATCAACTCCACGTTGAACGTTGATGCCTGACCGATACCGGTAGGAAAACACGTAGAGCCGATGCCCATATGCCCATGTGGAGCCTCTTCCATAATCATCACCGGAATGCCAAGTCGGGTCTGTTCTATGGCATATTTCTGCAGCATATTCATGGTCTGTGCACTCTCCGTAGCGTCGATGCCGGTCTCGAGGGTCTTCCTCGTCCATGGGTCAGCACGTTGAATACCCCAGAGCGAACCAGGTGGCATGTCAGTCATGACATTCTTATATTCATCGCTAAGCACGATATGCGACTTGGTGCCTTTGTTTGTCTTCACCACGGTTTTGTCGTACATATGCCAGCCGAGCGGACACATAAGCTGTCCGATTTTCTCTTTGAGTGTCATGCGTGAGAGCAAGTCCTCGACACGCTCCTCGGTAGGAACAGTGGCGTCCTTGTATTTGGGAAACGGCTGCTTATGTTGTCTTATACCGCCAAAAGTCTCTGTAGCGATGAGGGCATAAACGACAAACGGTATTATTTTTCTCATTTCACTTCTATTTTACTGCAAATATACGTAATTTATTTGATAATCAAAGATTTTTTCATTATCTTTGCAAGCAAAGAACTCTTTTTATCGCTAACTTAAAGTTTATAAATATAATGAAGAAACTGACTATCATCATTGCCCTAATCGGCAGTGCTTTATGCGCTTTTGCAGACAATGCGCCAACATGGACAGAATGGAAAGACATGCAGGTGAACGAAGTGAACCGCTATCCTATCCACACGAATTTCTTTGCATTCGAGTCGCTCGAGAAAGCTATGGCAGGCGACAAGACTACCTCGGCAAACTATCTCTCGCTCAAAGGACAGTGGAAATTCCATTATGTGGAAAATGCTGACGAGCGCCCGGCTGACTTCTACATGACTGATCTCGACGACAGCAACTGGACGACAATGCCCGTGCCGGGTATGTGGGAACTCAACGGATTTGGCGATCCTGTCTATGTGAACGTCGGTTTTGCATGGCGCGGTCACTACGAGGATAATCCACCGCTGCCTCCGATAAAGGACAATCACGTCGGCTCATACCGCAGGACAATAAGCATTCCTGATGGCTGGGACGGCAAACAGGTGATAGCACATTTCGGTTCTGTGACATCGAATATGTATTTGTATGTCAACGGAAAGTTCGTAGGATATACGGAGGACTCAAAGGTGGCGGCAGAGTTTGACGTCACGGACTTTGTGATACCTGGCGAGAATCTGTTTGCTTTCCAAACGTTCCGATGGTGCGACGGCTCATACTGTGAGGACCAAGACTTCTGGCGTCTCTCTGGTGTGGCACGCGACAGTTACCTCTACACCCTCGACAAGGAGAACCAGCTGACGGACATACGCATCACCCCCGATCTCGTGAACGACTACACCGACGGAATACTGAAGGTCGTGGCTAAGACAAAAGGAAGTGTAGACCTTGAACTGTCGCTCCTCGACGCTAATCAGAATACGGTGATGACGATGTCGATGGCAAGAGAGAACAAAGAGAAAAAAACAGCGGAATGCAATATGGAGGGAGAGTTTAATGTGGCTAACCCTCTGAAATGGACTGCAGAGACACCAAACCTCTACACTCTTGTGGCAAAATTATACAAGATAGAAAACGGCAAGCGTGGAAAACTGCTTAGTGTAGTGCCGCAGAAGGTAGGATTCCGCAAGGTGGAGATAAAAGGCGACCGCTTTCTGATAAACGGAAAGGCTATATATATAAAAGGTGCAGACCGGCATGAGATGGACCCACGTACGGGCTATGTAGTATCGCGAGAGCGTATGATAGAGGACCTGAAAATAATGAAGAGCCTCAACCTCAACGCCGTGCGTACATGTCATTACCCCGACGATCCGGTATGGTATGACCTTTGCGACGAATATGGAATGTACCTCGTTGCGGAAGCAAATCAGGAGTCGCACAGCTTCGGATATGAGGACACGGCAATATCAAAAACCGATATGTTCTTTAAGCAGATTCTCGAGCGCAACAAACATAATGTGGGCATTTACTTCAATCACCCAAGTGTGGTGATATGGTCGATGGGTAATGAGACTGCCGACGGTCCGAACTTCGCCAGGACAAAGGCATGGATACACGCCGAGGACCCAAGCCGACCGGTGCATTGGGAGCGCGCATTGAAAGGCGCGAACACAGATATATACTGTCCGATGTACGCATCGCAGGCATACTGCCAGAAGTATGCAGACTCGGATAAGCCTGAAGACCAGAAGCCACTCATACAATGTGAGTACAACCACGCTATGGGCAACTCGTCAGGAGGCTTTAAGGAGTATTGGGATATAGTGCGTCAGAACAAACGTTTTCAAGGCGGATTCATCTGGGATTTCGTTGATCAGGCTCTCATAGGAAGCGTTCCGCCGGAAAAGGGAAAGTCGGTGCGCACACTTATGTACGGTGGAGATTATAATGACTATGACGCGTCTGACAACAACTTCAACTGCAATGGATTCATCACTGCTGACCGCAAAATGACGCCGCAGGCTTACGAGATAGGCTATCAGTATCAAAGCATATGGACAACACTGAAGGATAAGGAGAAAGGTGTCGTGGACGTGAAGAACGAATACTTCTTCCGCGACCTGAAGAACTACCGCCTACGTTGGGAACTGGTGCAGGACGACGGTACTGTAATCGATAAAGGCACTATCGACGACCTTGACATTGCTCCACAACAGACAAGCGAGTATAACCTCAATTACACCAAAGGCAATGGCGGCAACGAACTGCTTCTTAATGTATATTACGAGCTGAAGAATGATGAATCGCTCCTAAAGACAGGACAGAAGATGGCACATCAGCAGTTTGTCGTTAAAGAATACGACTACGCCATGGCTGCCCACACGATGAAGGCAAACCTTAAGGCAAAGACCAAGGTGAAGTTCAACAAGCAGACAGGCTTCATGGAGAGTTACAGTTGCAATGGAAAGGAAATGCTCGTAGGTGGCGGAACACTGAAACCGAACTTCTGGCGCGCAGTTACCGACAATGACATGGGTGCCGGACTGCATAAGAGACTCCGCGTATGGCGTACGCCTAAGATGACACTGATGTCGCTGAAGACAAAGAAGAATGTGACCACGGCAGTGTATGATATGCCCGACGTGAAAGCAACACTTACGCTGACATATACCATAGAAGAGAGCGGCGCTCTGACAGTAAGCCAGAAGATGACGACAACGGCAGGAGCTGAGGTGCCTGAAATGCTGCGCTTCGGAATGGTATTTGAGTTGCCTTATGTCTTAGACACAAGTAAATTCTACGGTCGTGGACCAATCGAGAACTATAGTGACCGCTGTTCCGGTCAGATGATAGGAATATACAATCAGACAGCAGACGAGCAGTTCTGGAAGTATGTCAGACCACAGGAGACAGGCACAAAGACAGGCATCAGATGGTGGAAACAAGGACCTCTGACATTCATCTCCGACAAGGCTTTCACTGCCTCTGCACTTCATTTCACCGTTGACGAACTCGACGAAGGTGACGAGAAAGACCAGCGTCACCCGGAACAGTTGACCAAGTCGCCATTCACAAACCTCTACATTGATGCGGAAATGGCTGGCGTAGGAGGAATAGACAGTTGGAGCTATAATGCGGAAACACTGCCACAGTACCGTGTGGACTACAAAGACCGCGAATTGAAGTTCACAATTATTCCGGAATAATCCCAAATAGGTCCAATAGATTCCCTACTGCTTTCGTCTGCTTGTGGAGCATATCAGCAGGCGAAAGCAATATGGAATCTATTGTTCTTTGACAATAAAACAACACCGCGGTCTATCGACCGATTTTGGATAAACGACGACGGAAAACAGTCAATAAATGTATTAGAAAATGATAAAAGGACGTGTGTTTTGTATAAAAAACTGTAATCCGACAACGTTACTCTTACATTATTGAAGAAAAAATCGTAATATTGTACATGTCATTTTCAAGTGACATCATAATAACAATATAAATAATCAGACATGAAAAAATTACTTTTATTCCTTCTTATGGCTGTCTCATTGACAGCAAAAGCACAAAATGATAGTCCGCGATTCACATTGTTCGAACTCCCTTACGCCGTTGATGCGCTCGAGCCAATTATCAGTAGGCAGACGGTGGAATTGCACTACGGTAAGCATGTGCGCGGTTATCTCAACAACGTAAACAAGATGACTGCCGGCAGAGAGTATGACAACAAGAGCCTGCAGGAGATTATTCTCGGCGCCGAAGGCAGTCTATACGATAACGCAGGGCAGTTGCTTAACCACGAGCTGTACTTCAAGGCTTTCTCGCCAAAGGGCGGTGGCGAGCCGAAAGGTAAACTGGCAAAGGCAATAACAGACAAATGGGGCTCAATAGACGCTTTCAAAGAGGAGTTCGTAAAGCAGGCTTCATCGCTCTTCGGCTCTGGATGGACATGGCTTGTAAAAGACGCTGACGGACATCTTTCAATTAAGAACTATTCTAATGCTGGTACTCCCGTGAAAGAGAACCTTGTGCCACTGCTCGGATTTGATGTGTGGGAGCATGCTTATTACCTCGACTATCAGAACCGCAGAGCAGACCATCTGAAAGCTCTTTGGCAAATCATTAACTGGACAGAGGTAGAAAAGCGCTTCTGATAACAATATGCACGTGTCGTGTTATGAATTGATTTGAATTGAGAATCTTTCCATAGTTCGGTATAATAATTCATAAAAATATCCGACACATGCCAGCGTAGGGACGTGATTCATCACGTTCCGCCGCGTACGGAAAACAAGCGCGTCAGACGTAGGGACGTGATTTATCACGCTTAAGCCTCCCTCCGTGAAAACAAATAATCGCTCCAGAGCTACGGAATAAGCCCAACGTAACAGGCTTAAGCGTGATAAATCACGCCCCTACGATAGATGCGAATAAATTCAACAAAAAGGCTATTCTAAGCATACATACAGCCGATATTCGCCAGCGTGTTATCATTGGTTGACGAAAAACGCTTATTTTCGGTATTAGATACAATATATTGATAATCAGTGTAATAAACGTTTTTAATGCCGACAAAAATACTAACCAATTTCAAGAACCGCCGTTTCTTGAGGCTGAAATCTACGGTTCTTACCGATGGAACCCTCGTTTTCAGCATAAAGAACCACCGTTTCTTCGGCGAAAAATCGCGGAATAAAGCTTATTTCTGCTTTCGTTGCTTCCTGAAGACATGATTTTTGCCATGTGAAATTAGCAAATCATCATTTTTGATTTTCTATTTCGCTAAAAATCGCGAATATGATTTTTCTTAACGTATCTGTTGTGAATTGCTTTAAATTTAGTATCTTTGCATAGTCATAGACAACTGAACACTTTCTTTCGTGTACATCAAAGAGTTGTGAATTGCTTTAAATTTAGTATCTTTGCATAGTCATAGACAACCTTGCCGCAAAGATACAAATATATTTTTACAAAACAAAAAAATTAAGATGTATTTTTATTTTTTGCTATTCGCTTTACTAAAATCAAACATTTCAGAAAAGTCCACACCAATATAGTCCGCCATTCTCTTTACCTGCTCAATGTTAGGAACACCATTTACCACTCTGTGCATTCCACCCGGTGTTAATCCGAAATGTGCTGCCATATCTACCAATTTAATATGTCGCTCACGCAACACTTTACGGGCGATATACCATTCTGGGGCTTTATAACTTTTTGCTTCTGCGAATTTGCTTCCTCTCATACTTCTTACCTTTAATTATAGGGCAAAGATAAGAAAAGTTTTAGTATTATTGAAAATAATCAATATATTTTTACGCATAATAAAAAGAAAACATTACCTTTGCCATAGAATAACAAAAATATATGCCTTATGAAAAAAGTTCTATTTACAATGCTGCTTGGCTTAGTAAGTATGATAGCCAGCGCACAAGACACTCTTCAGATTGACGAGAACGGAGGATTCAGTCAAGTGGTGGAAACGAGCCTTACGGCAAAACAGGAGTATGCCTATGCTCGTGCCTATTGGGTGGCAAGGATAAACGACTATCAGAAAGCCGTACAGATAGAGGATGCGGAAAACGGAAAACTGGTTATTGGAACCAACAGACCGTTTCTTACCACAAGCGACAAACTGATGAAAAAGCCCATTGAGTATGACGGAATAGAGAAATTCAACATAACAATAGACTGCAAGGATAAACGCTTCCGAATAAAAGTAGATGCAGTACGTTACACCTACGATGGTTTTATGATAATGACTTCAAACGGCGGAAATGTACGGCAGCGAATGATATTGATGTAGCAAACACTGAGGGCAGAGAGACAGAAAGGTTTTTCTGCCCTAATTGCAAGGAAAAAGTTATTGCCAAACGAGGCGAGATAAGGCAATGGCATTTTGCTCACAAGAAAAAGAATTGTGCTTACGACAAATATCTCCATTCCATTGCAGAGAAAATGATAGGGGAATGGTTCAATGAGCAAAAGGAGATACTTTTAGATATGGTTGGAACTATTCGAGGAAAGGGCATTATAGAGAGGATGAGAGGTAAGTAGATGGAAATGAGAGGGATTTGCGCTATATTTCTATGGTTTGCGTATTGAGATAAAGAGCAGAAGATGTGGATTTATGCAGAAGTTCCGTTACCAAATCGTTAGTTCATTCTCCGATTGGTAACGAAGAGG